>NZ_CDXDOR010000115.1:0-16891 GCF_978021225.1 Frankia sp. CeTa3Moorea
GTTCAGTCGGTGGCGGGGGTGAGTGGGGCAGCGAGGACCTCGCCGAGGATCAGGGCCAGTTCGCCGAAGGCTCGGCCGCGGTGGCTGATCGCATCCTTCTCCGCCGCGGACAGTTCGGCGTTCGTCCGGGTCTGACCGTCGGCCAGGAACAGTGGGTCGTAGCCGAAGCCGCCCGCGCCGCGAGGTTCGGTCAGCAGGGTGCCACGTAGCTCGCCGTGGGCGACCCGTTCGATGCCGTCCGGGGTGACCAGGGCCGCCGCGCAGACGAAGGCGGCGTGGCGCCGGTCGGCCGGGACGTCGTCAAGCTGCGCGAGCAGCAGGGTGTTGTTGGCGGTGTCCCGTTCGACCCGGGTGCCGTCGCGCCGGCCCGACCATCGAGCCGAACGCACCCCCGGCATCCCGGCCAGCTCGTCGACGGCGAGCCCGGAGTCGTCGGCGACCGCCGGCAGCCCGGTCTCCGCGACCGCCGCCCGCGCCTTGATCAGCGCATTCTCAGCGAAGGTCGTCCCGGTCTCGGGTACCTCCTTGCCGGGCGGCAGGCCCACCAGCTCCACGGCCAGGCCGCTGGCCACCAGGAGGCGGCGCAGCTCCGCGAGCTTCGCCTCGTTGCGACTGGCGAGGACCACCTTCGTCGTCCGGGTCGATCCGTGGTGTTTGGCGCTCATCGAGCACCTCCCGGGCGAGGAGGCCCCGCCGGAACCGGGCCGCGCAACGCCTCGGTCTGGATCGCGGTGAGCTGGGCGCATCCACGCACTGCAAGGTCGAGCAGGCTGTCGAGCATCGTCCGGTCGAACGGGGTGCCCTCGGCGGTGCCCTGGACCTCGACGAAACCGTCCGCCCCAGTGCACACCACGTTCATGTCGGTGTCCGCGGTGGAATCCTCGCTGTAGGCCAGGTCGAGCATCGCCTCGCCCTTGACCACGCCGACACTGACCGCACTGACGCTCGTGGTGATCGTGCCGGGCCGGCCGAGCCAGCGGGCGGCGTCGACCAGCGCGACGTAGGCGCCGGTGATCGCGGCGGTGCGCGTGCCGCCGTCGGCGAGCAGCACGTCGCAGTCGATCGCGATGGTGTTCTCGCCGAGGGCCTTCAGGTCGATGCAGGCACGCAGGCTGCGGCCGATCAGCCGGGAGATCTCGTGGGTCCGCCCGGAGATGCGGCCGCGCACGGACTCGCGATCGTTACGGGTGTCGGTGGCCCGTGGAAGCATGGAGTACTCGGCGGTCACCCAGCCCAGGCCGCTGCCCTTGCGCCAGCGCGGGACCCCCGTGGTTACCGAGGCCGCGCACAGCACCCTGGTCCGGCCCGCGCTGACCAGCGCGGATCCCTCCGCATGCTCCTGCCATCCCCGCAGGATCGTCACCTGCCGGAGTTCGTCCGGTCTCCTGCCATCCGCTCGTATCACGACGCGACACTATCGGCCCAGGGCGACCCGGCCGCGCGCCGAGGTCGCGCCGAGGTGCGGAGGTGCGGTCCGTCAGAGTTCTCAGAGTTCGTAGACGGTGCCGGGGCTCGCGAGGGTCAGCGGGCCGTCATACACGCCGGCCGCTTCCTCCTCGGAACGGGCGGCGTTCCCCCACGGGACAAGATGCGTGAGCACGAGCTGGCCCACACCGGCTCGCCGGGCGTGCTCGCCGGCCTCCCGGCCGGTCAGATGCAGGTCCGGGGGGTTGTCCTCCTCATCGAGGAACGACGCCTCGCAGAGGAAGAGATCGCTGTCGGTGGCGAGGCGGACCAGCCGGTCACACGCCCCGGTGTCGCCCGAGTAGGTCAGTACCCGATCGTCGGCGGTGAGGCGGACGCCGTAGGCCTCCACTGGATGGGCCACCCGGGTGAGATCGATCCGGAACGGCCCGATGTGCAGGCAGCCGGCGCCGATGGTCCGGAAGTCGTAGATGTCGGCCAGGCTGTCGTCCGGCCATTTCTCGAACGCTCCGCACAGCCGTTCCTGGGTGTTGATCGGGCCGTAGACCGGGAGCTTGGGCGGCATGCCCTCCGGATGGTACCGCCGCGCGTAGGAGTTGGCCACCAGGTCCAGGCAGTGGTCGCCGTGCAGGTGGCTGAGCAGCACCGCGTCGATCTCACGCAGGTCGCAGTGCCGTTGTAGCTCACCCATGGACCCGTTGCCCGCGTCGAGGACGAGCCGGAACCCGTCCGACTCGACGAGGTAGGACGAACAGGCCGACGTCGGGCCGGGATACGTGCCCGAACAGCCGAGGATCGTCAGTTTCACCGTGGCACCACCGGGCTCTGCTGGGAGGAGGGTTCCTGGTCCGCCCCGGTTCGGGCGGCCCAGGCGGCTGGAGGCGTGACTGTGGCCCGCGCGGCGGGAACAGGCGGGGACACCGCCGCGACGCCGACGAGTTCGGGGCCGAGGAACCTGCGTCCCACCCGGCTGAACAAGGTTGGATCACCCGTGGTGAGGAACCGGTGCGTGGGCGGCGGAAGGCCCGGATCGCGGAAGAGCCCATGCCGGACGAGTACCCGGTAGGTGTCCTTGGCCGTCTCCTCGGCACTGCTCACCAGGGTGACGCCCTCTCCCATCACGAGGCCGATTACCCCTGTCAGCAGTGGGTAATGTGTACATCCGAGTATCACCGTGTCTACGCCGGCTTCCTGCAATGGTGCGAGGTACGCCTCGGTCAGGCCGAGCAACTGCCGCCCAGAGGTGATACCCCGCTCAACGAAGTCCACGAACGCCGGGCAGGCCACACCGGTCAGCTCCACGCCCGCGGCGGCGGTGAACGCGTCGTCGTAGGCGCGGCTGGCAATCGTCGCCAGCGTGCCGATGACGCCTACCTGCCCGCTGCGGGTCGCCGCGACCGCCCGGCGAGTCGCCGGCATGATCACTTCGATGACCGGTACGTTGTAACGCTCCCGGGCGTCGCGCAGGCAGGCGGCACTTGCCGTGTTGCAGGCGATGACCAGCAGTTTCACGCCCTCGTCCACGAGCCGGTCGAGGGCATCGAGCGCGTAGCGACGCACCTCGGCGATCCGCCGCGGGCCGTAGGGTGCCCGAGCGGTGTCCCCGAGATACACCAGGGGCTCATGCGGGAGCTGGTCCAGAATGGCGCGCGCCACAGTCAGACCGCCCACCCCGCTGTCGAACACCCCGATTGGCGCGCC
This sequence comes from Frankia sp. CeTa3Moorea, assembly GCF_978021225.1. NCBI lineage: Bacteria > Bacillati > Actinomycetota > Actinomycetes > Frankiales > Frankiaceae > Frankia > Frankia sp. CeTa3Moorea. The sequence goes on from NZ_CDXDOR010000115.1 coordinate 3,127, forward strand.
GCTCATGAGCGATCAGACTAAGCCGGAAACCCGATGCTCACCCTGTGGCTGTTGTCACGGAACCATTGTCCGATCCCGGACAGTCCTCGCGTGTCCGACATAGGATCATCTCGCCCCGCTGAGCTGGGCGCATCGCTGTGCGTCATACCTCGTTGTTTACCCAGGTGAAGGCGTCCGCGTGCCGCGAGGAGCCGGGGTGTGGCCGGTTCGACATCCGGGATCGTCCCGGTCCGCTGGATCGCCCGATGACCTCCGCCCGGTCCGGAACGCGATCTTTCGTCGATGTATCGCGGGAAACGCGTGGTCCGTCTGTCGATCGTCCACGAGGAGCCGTGCCCGGGTGGGTACGCCATACGGGTACAGGCGCGCCAAACGGGGTGTAGGCTAGAACTGCCTGTAATCGATCAGTGACTACTAGCTATCGAGCAGGTATGTTGAGGACGCGGCTGAGGTGTCCGGGTCGTTCCCATCCGTCCCCGATCCGCGGCACCCCAGTCGCATCCTCGATGTCTCCGGGCCGTCTCCGGGTGCCGATGCGACGTGATTCCCGATGTCGCCCCGTGCTTCTACGCTGACGTCGCTTCTACGCTGACGTCATGCGGTGGTCTTGCTGTCGTCCAGCCGTGAAGCCATCCAGGGGGAGCGGGGGGCGTCAGCACGTGGCCACACATACGGAGGGCCGCGGTCGGGTGGCTCTCCGAGCATTTGAGATCGGCCCATGATGTGAGGACGGACGGTGCAAGCGGGATGCACGTCACCAAACCGTCCTCCTGGCTTGTCGGGTTGACGTCGATCGGGGGCGTCGCTGGCCGTACGGCGATAGGAACATGCCTATGGCCCGGCTCCTCGCGGCGATCTCCACGGGCGTCGCCCTCCTGGTGGGAGGGTTGACGGCGCTTGCCGTCATGCTGCCGCCTGAGTACAGCTATCTGGTCCCGATTGTCATCATCCTCGTCGTCGTGGGGGTCAACATCACTGCCTGGCTTGTGATCCCGCGTGTCGTCGGCTCGGCGTCGGCGTCGGTGTCCGTGCACCGCTCAATACCGGAGAATCGTCCGATGGGTGGCTCGTTCGTGTTCGGTCGTGGTGAGTTCGACTGGGCGAGTTCGGACGCCTCCGATGCCTCCGTCGAGTCCTCGTCGGACAACTGGTCGTCGAGCTGGGACTACGCCGGCGGGGACGGTCCGGACGGCAGCGACGACGAGAGCGGTTTCGACGACGACCGCTGGTATGGTTCCGCGGCCCGCCGTGGCGCGGGTTTCTCGCCGCCCGCCCTTACCGGAGCGTCCATGCCCGGCCTGCTGTCCGCCGATACCGGACCGCATCACCGGGCCACGCAGTCCGGCCCGGTGCCGGCGGAGCCAGAGAAGCACCACGATGACAGCCGCCAGCCGTAGTGACGCTCATGCGGGAACCGATCGGCCAAGGGTACAGTCCTCGGCCAGGTACATCCCGTCCGTGCTGCGCTCGTTGAGGTCGGTGCAGTGCGGTGCAGTGGCGGCCCGGCGCCGTGGATCAGGCGAGCCCGGCGCGTCGGCGGGCCGTCTCGGCCACCGCGGCCCAGTCCTGGTCGGTCTGGCCGTGCGCCAGCGCGTCGACGAAGGCGTCCCGCAGCACGCCGCCGAAGGGCAGCGGAACGTTCCGTTCCAGCCCTGAGGCCAGCGCGAGCTGGACGTCCTTCAACCCGAGCGGGAGACGGAAGTTGACGGGTTCGTAATCCCGGTTTCCGATCATGCGGCCATAGCCGGTAAAGACCGGGCCAGTGAACAGGTTGTCGGTGAGTACTTCGATGAACGTGGCCGGGTTCATCCCGCCGGCCTCGATGACGGCGCTCGCCTCCGCCATCGCCTCGATGCTGCAGGCGATTAGATAGTTGCCCAGAATCTTCACCAGGTTGGCGTGTTCCGGCGCGTCGCCGACCGTCCAGGTTCGCCGGCCGAGGACGTCGAACAGAGGCTGAACCTCGGCGATCGCGTCCGGATCGCCGCTGGTCACGATGGTGAGGTTGCCGGCGCGGGCGGCGTCGGTCCGGCCGAAGACGGGAGCCGCGAGGTAGCGCAGCCCGTGCTCGGCGTGCTCACGCCGAGCACGGATCGCCAGCGCGGTGCTGACGGTGGCCATGTTCACATGCAGTGCTCCGGCCGGCGCGGCGGTCAGCACCCGCGGATCGAGCAGGCGATCGGTGACGGCCTGGTCGTCCGCCAGCATGCTGAGGACGATTCCGGTGGCGAACGCCTCGGAGATGCTGGCGGGGACCGCACCGGCGGCGGCCAGTTCGGTGACGGGATCCGGTGAGCGGTTCCAGGCCAGCACGGTGTGGCCGGCGTCGATCAGATTGCGCGCCATGGCGCTGCCCATTCCGCCGAGTCCGATGAAACCGATCTTCATGCGTCACCCTCCTGGCCTGGTCGGCGGACGGTCCGCCGACGCGGGTTTCCTGCCCGGCTGGGCTGGGCTGGGCCAAGCGGCATCAGCGGCTCCGGCCCAGGGCGTGTGAAGAACGGACCGGCAGGTGCCGGGTTCTCAGGCGCCTGTCATCGTAGGAAGCCCGGTGCCCGAGGTCAGTGTGATGAACTCGATACGCGGGGGACCGGTGAGCAGATCCTGCCGCTCGGCGACGAAGTGGTGGATGTGCGGCTGGTTCTCATGATCCTCGAACGCCTCGCGGTCGCGGTAGAGCTCGTAGAAGAGCCGGGCATTGTCGTCGCCGGCCACCCGATGGGTAGTGTAGATCAAGGTCCCGGGTTCGTGGGCGGCGATCAGCGGCACCGTCTCGGCCACCAACGCGTCGAACGCGTCCGCCGTGTCCGGGCGTACCTCGAACCGCACCGTCAGACCGAACATGGATCTCCTCCTCAAGGTATTGCGACAGGGATATGGCGGGGCGCTGTCGCTTCGCGACGTACTGTTACCGTATCCAGGAGATCGCTCTAATGGTGGCCTGAGAGCCTGGCCACATCGGTGCGGCCTGAGATCGGCTGCCTTGTGCAGCCCGGGACGGGCCATCCGGACCTTGACGGCAGGATGCCGATGTACAGCAGATTTTGTCGATCAAAGCCGATATGAGCGTCATGAACGGTACCCGATGGTATTCTCTCAAGGCTGGATCTGGTGGATGGCGGGCATGGTCTCCCGGTCGGAGAGAGGAATTTTCCGAGGCGGAGCGCGGTGATGTCGCGATGCCGCCGAATGGTAGAAGGGTCTGCTGAGAATCGATCTGCTCCGCGGCAGATAGCTCCCGCTGGCCGAGGCGACCCGCGTCGCGCTCAGGTCCCCGGCGCCGCGGACCGGGACGTGCCACCCGGCCAGCATAGCGATTGGCGCCAGGCGGGCCACAGCCTGATTTCTTCCATCGACTCGTAGTTCAAATTCGAGAGACTCGTGTGCACTGGCTCGTGAACGGAAATCCCTTGACGGCTGGCCGCTGCACCGCACTCCGACGGGACGTAGGCAAGATCGGCGCCCTGTTACTCTGACGATTCAGGAGACTTGCATGGTCTACGTCCAGCCGTATGCCATCGACCCCGCCGGGCGTGGTCTTTTCTGTGACCATCCCGGCCGGGTCCGCCATCCTTCCCAACCTTGTCGCGGCCGGCCATGACCCCGACCACTATGGCGTCGACGCCCATCTGTTCGAACCGAGCCGCGACGAAAATGATCATCTTGCGTTCGGTGTCGGCGTCCACCGGTGTATCGGCGCTCCTCTCGCGCATCTGGAGGCCGGCTACGCCCTGCCCGCTCTCTTCGAGCGTTTCCCTGATATCAGTCCGGTCGAGAAGGGACTGGATCAGGTTTCCTCCTTCATCGTCTACGGCTGGGATGTCCTACCCGTGCGCCTCGCTCCGGAGCGATAGCGCCCGACGCGGGGGAGGGACGCGTGCTGTACGGCGGATATGCACAAGCATTGACGTGGGCCGCTGATGGTGACGTTGACAGGTCGTCGTTCCTTCCCTGGGTGGAACCCTGGTGGCGGTCGGCTGACCGGCTGCCACCAGTCCGTCGCAGGGACCAGTCGGCGAGGGCGCGGTTCCAGCCTCGAATGGAGGGCATCGGTTGAACGGCCGGTGTGCGGCATGAATGCCGTCATCGGGTGAATTCTCGCGATCTCCGTCGCCGGCGCGGACATGGAGCCCGGCGTGTCGTCAGTGGTTTCAAGCCCGATTGTTCCGCACTCCTGCCACGATGCGTGCCGAGTTCGATACGACGTCGGACCGGTAATGCAGAATCGAGGATGGCGCGGAGTGAAATCTCGTCTCACATGGTCCCGTTCGGCTGCGCTTGCAGCTGCGACAGCCCTGACCGTCGGGCTTGGCTACGGCCTTCCGGCGGTCGCGGATCCGGGTGGCGCAGCAGCCCGGTCGGGTGCGGCGAAGGCCGGACCGGTCGCCGGGCCGGACATAGCCAACGGTAGGGCACGGGAGGCGTCCACATTCTGGACGTCAGATCGTATGCGCGAGGCCAAGCCGGTGGACCCGAGCAAGGCGAATAGCGGCAAAGTCCAGGAACAGGGGCCGGCGGTGCGCGGCGGCCCGGCCGAGCGGGTGAACCCGCATGTCCCTGAGCCCGTACCGGGAACAGCACCGGGAACAGCCGGCGGCGGGCCGGGCTTCGGGCCGACCGCGGCACCCTGGTACGGCTCGACGACCAGCCCGCCGGCCACCACGTCCGGACGCGTATTCTTCACCGACAGTAGCGGCGTCAGCTACTCCTGCTCGGGGGGCACCGTCAACAGCGGCGGCAAGAACCTGGTGTTCACCGCCGGCCACTGCGTAAACCCGGGCGGCGGCGGGGCCTGGTTCACCAACTGGGTCTTCGTCCCGCGCTACAACAACGGGAACGCGCCCTACGGCGTGTGGTCCGCGCGCCAGCTCTGGAGCTGGAGCAGCTGGGTGCAGAACGCCAACCGTGCCTACGACTTCGGCGTCGCAGTGCTGAACACCAACGCTTCAGGACAGCACATCGTCAACGTCGTCGGTGGTCAGGGAATCGAATGGAACTTCCCGCTGGTGCAGTATGTCTACCAGTTCGGCTACCCAGCTCGGGCGCCGTTCAACGGGCTCTCCCTGCAATACTGTAGTGGGACGACGTACAACGACGGCGGCTTCGTCGGTATCAACTGCAACATGACCGAGGGTGCCAGCGGCGGACCCTGGCTGGACGACTTCGACGGAACGTTCGGATACCTCGACTCCGTCAACAGCTGGGTGTTCTGGGACGCCAACGGCGTCCGGTACAAGTGGAACGGCCCGTACTTCGGCAACGAGGTGCGCGACCTGTACTACGCGACCGCGAATCTGTAGGCTGGCCACAGCCGGGGGGACGCGGGAAATGCGCGTCCCCTTTTTTTCGAATTTACCGTGATTTTCATCGCGCCGGAGGAGGGCGCCGTGACACGCCTCCCCCCTTTCTCCCTCCCCCTTCTCTCCCTCCTGCTCTGCGTGCTCGTCGGGTGCGCCGGTCCGATCAACGCCGGGCCGGCGGAACCGACCGGGCCGGCACCGGGCAGGGTGCTGGATGTGGCGGGTGCGCTCGCCGCCCCGCCCGACCGGCAGGTGACGGTCCGCGGGTACGTCCTCATCAGGCCGGACGGGGCCAGTTACCTGTGCACCGGGCTCGCCGGTTCCTACCCGCCGCAGTGCGGCCGGCCGGCACTGCGGCTTGTCGGACTGGACCTGGCCGACCTACCGAGTCCCGAGCATGCCTCCGGAGTCACCTGGACCGGCGAAACCACACTGGCCGGAACCGTCCGGGACGGCACGCTGACGCTTCGCCGCTGACCAGGATCGCAGCCGCGTTCCCCTGCTCAGCCCCGGACCAGCCCGCCCAAGGCCGCCCGCCCAAGGCCGAAGGGGGCACCGCCCTGCCCTACGACGGCTGGCACCGGGCGGTCCAGACGGCGAGCTCGGTGCGGGCGGCCACGGTCTCGCGGTGCTCGGGTCCCAACGCCCGTTCGAACAGCGCCAGTACCGCGGCGAACTGGTCCCGGGCACCCGCGGGATCCCCCGCCTCACCGGTCCAGTGGGCGAGGTTGCGCTGGTCGAGCAACGTGTCCGGATGGCCGGGGCCGAGGACCCGCCGGTGGATCAGGAGCAGGGCGGCGTACTGGTCACGGGCCATCGCGGGGTCTCCCGCCTGACCCACCCAATAGGCGAAGTTACCCCGGGCGACTAAGGTCGCGGGATGCTCGGGACCCGAGACCCGCTCACGGATCGGCAGTAACTGTGCGTACTGATCGCGGGCGGCGGCAGGGTCACCCGCCTTGCCGGTCCACCAGGCGAGGTTGGTGCGGACCCACAGCGTGCCGTGATGCTCCGCGCCGGACACCCGCTCGTGGACGGTGAGCAGCGCCGAGCACAGGTCGCGCGCGGCCACGGGATCCCCAGCCTCCCCGATCCAACGGGCGTACTGGTCACGAGATTCGAGAACATCCGGGTGTTCCGATCCCAGAACTCGTTCCCTGATCGGCAGAAACGCGGCGTAGTGAGCGCACGCGCCCGCCACATCGCCGGCCTGCCCGGTCCAGAACCCGAGATTCGCCCAGACATACAGGGTCTCCGGATCATCCTCACCCGCGACGCGTCGCCACCGGGGCAGGATGGACAGGCACAGGTCGCGCGCGCCGGGCCAGTCGCCGGCCTGCCCGGTCCAGTCCGCGAGACGAGCCGCGACCAGCAGAGTCTGCCGGTCGTCCGCGCCTAGGGCCCGGCTGCAGACGGGCAGCAACGCCGCGAGCATGTCGCGCGCGCCCCCCGGATCCCCCGCTTCCCCGGTCCAGTTGGCGACGGCGGCACGCGTACGCAGAGCCGCGGGATGCTCGGCGCCCAGCCGTGTCACGGTGTCGTTGTGGACGTCCTCCTGCACGATCTTCGCCGTCCGGTAGCCACCACTGGCGTCGAGATACTCGAGCAGTTTCAGGACGCCGGGACGGTCCGGACGGAACACGGTACGTGCGTGGGGGACCAGCATGGCGTAGACAGGCCACGTCCCGGACCGGTGGGGTTCATCCGGCAGTGCGGCCTCCACCAGGGCCACCACCACGCCGCGCAGGACGTCGCGACGTTCCTCGGGCAGCTGACCGGCGATGACTGCCCCGACGAGGCGGTGCAGCTGAATCGTGTCCCCGCTCCGGCGGGCCAGGGAGTAGGCCAGCGCGTCACCGACCACATCGTCGAGGTCGAGCTGGGGATGGGTACCGGCGCACGCCTGCGCCAACGGGCCGTCGAGAAGATCGGGATGGTCATCGAACAGGGCCAACGGGATCGGTTCGGGAGCCAGCAGCGCGCCCAGCGTCAGCAGCTGCACGGTGGCCGGGGCGTCGGCCTGCAGCCGTTCCAGGGCCATGGACCAGGCGGTGGCGATGGTGCCGGCATAGAGGGGATCGCCCCCTTTGCCCAGCAGCGTCGTACGCCGGGTACGGAACTTCGCGAGGTAACCGGCCGGATCCGTCCGGGTCGTGGTGAGGTAGCCGGCGGCCTGCGCCAACGCCAGGGGCAGGTCACCCAACTCGGCAGCCAGCGCGTCGGCTACCGCCGCGTCCAGGCCGGGAAGACGGCGGGTCAGGAACGCCACCGCCTCAGCCCGTTCAAACACGTCCACGTCGACCGCGGCGGCGAGTGCCTCCCAGCCCGGCTTCCGGGACGTGATCAGCACATGGCCCGGTCCGCTTGGCAGCCAGTCCCGCAAGGCGACGGGATCCTCGGCGTTGTCGAACACCACCAGCCACCCCACCCGACGGCCCAGGGCGGCGAGCACGATGGCCGCGATGTCGGATACCGCTCCATCGGTCGACAGACCCAGCGGGCCCGCGAGCGCGGCGAACTTCTCGCCGACCAGGAGGGTCTGTTCCGCGTCGATCCACCAGACCAATGTGTACTCGGCGGCATGCCGATGGGCGTACTCGACGGCCAACTGGGTCTTGCCCACCCCGCCCATGCCGTGCAGGGCGGTCACCGCCACCGGCCCCGCCCCCAGCTCGGTGCGGATCTGGTCGAGCTGGGACTGGCGGCCGGTGAAATGCCGGTTGCGACTCGGCACGTTCCACACATCGGGCAGCCGCCCGGGGAACATCGGCTCCATCCCCGTCGCGGCGACCATCGGTTGGGCGGGCCCGCCGGGGAAGACCGGCTCCACCGCCGGCTTACTCCGCTCCCCACGTGCCGCGGCCACCAGCCGCCCGGCCGCGATGTCCCGGTCGAGGCCGAACAGGTCCACGCTGACCAGCTGACCCAGCAGCCCCGGCCGGTCACACTCCTCCACCCGGAACACCAGCAGCTTGCGCGCCCGCCCGGACGGGTCGGCGGCCCAGGCGACCTGCCACTCCGCCTCCGCGAACGCCGAGGACAGGTAGGCCGTCGACAGCACCGCGATCGTGCGGGCCGCGACCTGTGCCGCCTGATGCATCTCGGTGACGAAATGACTACCCGCGTTGAAGTCCCAGGCCTGGATCCGCACCCGGTAGCCGGCGTCCTCCAAGACCCAGGCGATCCACTCCGCCCACCCCTGATCGGCCCCGGTGTAGGAGACGAAGAAATCCACCCCCGACGATGGCGACCTCGCCACGCCCTGCACCGCGCCGCCGCCTGACGCCGGGACCCCCGTGCCCATAGCCGCACAGCCTGCCACAGTAGCCACGGATCGTCACAACCCAGACGCGTACCGGACAGCCGAACGGGCTGACACCCGAGAGGCCCGCCCACTTCTCGTGCACCAGTGGTTTGGTGGGCGGTGAGGACGACCTGGCGATGGCGGATGGCTTCGACATCGGCTGCCGGGGGGTGGCCGCCCTCCTCCGCGTGGCCACTGGCAGGGGGTCAGACGGGCGGCGCCCAGGTGGTGCGGCCGGTGCCGGCACACCACGGACAGTACACGATGAACCCCTGCGGGTGTCCGAGAACCGTGGCGTAGATGCTGCTCCGCACCCCGTATCCGCGGCAGGCCAGACAGATCTGGGCCTGGATTGTCATCGGTCGAGGCCGTCGATGGCGTGTGCGTGGATCGCGGCGAGGATCTGACCCCAGATCGTGGCGGGCAGGCGGATCTCCCGGAGGCCCAGCTAGCCGTAGCGCAGATCCACCTGACCGTCCGCGTGGCGGACCAGGCCGCCGGCGACCGCCCACTTCGCCCATTCGGCGGTCAGCGTGGTGAACGTGGCCACACGGGCCTCTTGGACGAGGCCGGGCCAGATGACGTTGGGAAGCCGTAGCTCGTGGACCTCACCGGCATACCGGTACTGGATGACGACCTCTGCGCCGTTCCGGGCGAACTGGGCCGCGGGGGCACAGGCCGCCCGGTGCCAGTCCAACGGTGTGCCGGGGTCGGTTCGCCTGCCCATGCGTCTGTCTCCTCGCGTATGTGATGGTGCCTCCCCACCTGCAACCGTGCTCACGGAGTGCCCTGACGGTGGAAGGGCGCGCAGGTGGGGAGGGATTGAGGGGCCGCCGGCGCCGTTGGCGGCGGCCCCGGTTCCAGGGATCGCTGGCTCGGCGGTAGGGCACCACCTGGTAGCCGGCGATACCGGTCAGGGTGCGGGCGTACTCGTCGGCAAGCCGGGCGGTCGACCAGCCGATCAGGGTTTCGACCGGATTCCCGGATCCGTCGAGCACGGAGATCGAATAGTTCGCCGGCGCCTCGTCCCGTACGGGGATCCGGTCCAGGCCGGGACGATGGGTAGACAACTGGGAGAGAGCGCTCGACAGGTTGAGCCCCCTCCCGGTGCGTGCCGTGGCCATGTTCCTGGCCAGCGCTCCGCTGTTCCGAGACGGTGAGTCGATCGGAGCGCCACCCACGGCGGCGACCGGCATCCTCGGGGAGTCGGTGGGCGACATGGATCCTCCCGAGTGGGTTGAGATGCGCGGTTAGCCGCACAAGCGGCGGTAGTGTTATGACACACTCCGCAGTGTCATCGCGACAGAATGCATAGGGCATTCAGGTGCGCATACCCCTCTCTGTCAGAGTTGAGTGAGACAGACGGACAGACGTCAGCTGTTTGGCCATGCTGGAGGTCTGAGCGCGGCAGCGGTGTTCGCCGCTACCGGGGATGTCGGGGCGCGGCTCGATCAGGCACAGCCGCCGACGCTCGCGCTCGCCGACTGCCGTACGGCCTTGGCGCATCTTGAACGGAACCTGTGGACGCTCCCGCCCGCCGATCTGTTTCCGCCCGCCTTTCAAGCATGGCAGGACGTAGAAACGATGCTCGCCCGGCGTGTCCACCCCGCATACAGCTGTCAGCTGGTCCTGCTCGCTGGGCAGCTTGCCGCCGGCCTGTCTACCCTGGCCCGGTTTTCTGGGGACATCCTTCTGGCTGGCCGATTCGTGGCGCTCGCTGAGCGCCACGCCGACGCTGTAGGCGAGCCGCTGCTGACCGGCCGGGTTGCTGGGATCCGGACCTGCGTGGCGTTTAACGACGGCCAGTACACGGAAGTAGCGGACATTGCGGCGCGAGCCCAGCCGAAAGCGCACCCAGCGCAGCGTGCGCGGCTCGCTGCATATGAGGCTCAGGCAGCTGCCGCCGCCGGATACCCGGACCGCGCCGATGCGGCGATCCAGGAGATGCGTGCAGGAATGCGCGGATCGCTGACCGGCCCAGCGCTCACGTGGAACACCGCCGAGGAAGATCTCTACACGGCGATCGCTGTGTCCCACCTTCCAGGCCGCGGACGGATGGCGGTCATCCACGGCACCCGCGCCGCCGCCACGTTCGGCGACGACTGGCAGGGTATTGGCCTTGCGCATGTTGCCGGTCGCCCGTGGCCACCTCGATGGGGACAGGCCCGCCCTGGACGCGGCGGGAGCCGCCGGGCTGGACGCAGTCGCAGCGCTCCAGACATGTCCGAATGCGGTAGTCGAGGACCGCATCCGCGAACTCGCCGTCCCTCTGAGCCGAGCGGCCGGGGACGATCCCACCGCGCTGGAGTTCACCCGTCGAGTTACCGACGTCTGACCCCTGTCGCCCCTGGTGCCGTGGCGCCGCCGGTGCGGCGGGCCGCACCACCTATCTGTCAGGATGCCGTACCTGTCGAGACCCAGACTCGTGTCTCGTTAAGGGCCTCCTTACGGAGGAGGGCATCGCTGAGGTTGATGCCGCACCGGTTCGCGATGGCGCACACGAAGATCAAAATGTCAGCGAGCTCCTCGTCGACGGAGCCGACGACCGACCCTGTCGCGGTGCTGAGGTTCTCGCTTTTGCGGACGGCTTTGAACAGCTCACCGACCTCCTCGCCCAGCAGCAGAGCCTGCTCCGTGACGCTGCGCTCGGAGAACCCCCGTTCCTTCTCCATGGCGGCGACGTACTGCTGGAACTCGGTCAGGTCAAAGCCGGCGGCCAGCGGACGCATGGCGGTGGACCTTTCTCTGCGTGAGGTGTGAGCCCGGCCGGTGTTGCTGGGAGAGTCAGATGGCCAGGGTGAGCTGGTTGGGGTCGTGGCGGACGGCGGTCGGGGTCCGGTCGCGCCAGCCCGTGCGCAGCGCGGCGGTAAGCGCATCGGCGGCGGCGGCGACACCGCGGGTCAGGGCGGTTCGGTTGCGGACGACTGTCGGAATGACAGTTCGGGTGACGGGGTGCCACGCCCACGCGCCCTGGACCTGCCCGTCGAGCACGATCGTGGGTAGCGCTTCACCGATCTGATTGAACGCCTGTTCTGTCGGTAGGCCGCCCAGATACCTCTCTCGGGTCTCGAAGTACGCCTTGAGCGCGACGTCTTCGTGGGCGAGCAGGTGTAACCCGCTCGTGTGGGCGGCGGGATCGGCAGCCAGGAACTGTTCGTACCGGGCGGTGGTCATGTAGGCCCGGGCTGGGCTCCACGGTGTGGTGATCTCCAGCCACTCGGCATCCGAGGCGTTCAGCGCGGCGGTGATGGCGGTCCGGGACAGGGCCGACCACCACGTCGCGTCCTTGAGAGTCGCTGGCCCATACCGGTCGAAGTAGGCGTACACCAGCGTTCGCGTCGCCTTTCCGGGATCCTGCGCGACGTCCAGGCCGGGGTGGACGTCGGAGGTCAGCGCGAAGGCTCGGCGTTCTGCATTCCAACAACCGGACTGGTTCAGGTAGGTGAGCAATCCCTGTTCCCACGCCGTTTTCACGGCGACGCGGACGGCCGCGACCGGCTCGCCGCAGGCGGTCAGGACTGCTTCGATCTGCCGCACCGGCAGCGGGCCGCCCGCGAGCAGCCGCATGAGCAGCCGGGTCACCCGGGTCACGACGGGCTGGGACACACCGGCGTTGACGGCCATTCGGGCGGCGTCGCGCAACCGGTAGCGGGCGGTCGCGGCATGCGCGACGGCCGCCAGATCGAGCGGTAGAAGATGCAGCGTCTTGCGCATGCACCGCAGCGTGGTGAGGCCCGACTGGGGGGCGAATAGCGATGTCGCGGCTTCGGGGCTGGCAGCGCGGGCGAGGACGGTCGCGAACGGACTGGGTAAGCGCGCGGCGTGGAGGCCCAGCCCGGCATATGCGATCTCGGCGACGGACGACAAACGATGATCGGGATGCAGTCCTTGCCGGATGAGCGTCCAGTTCCACAAGTAGCTGGCCTGGTCGGCTGTGAGCGTGACGGCTCCGGCGGTACGGGGAGCGACGGCGACCACCGCAGCACGCTATCAGCGGTCCGTCACCCCGCCATGCACGGGCCGGGCCGAGTCGGGTTCATCCCTGTGCATTCCAGTGGTCTTCGACGAAGTGGCGTAGCCGCTGGTAGGAATCTTCGGTCTCCTGCCACTGCTCCGCGGTGCCCCACCAGTGCCGGTTGTTGTGGTGGATGTGGAACTTCGACCAGTCGCGGTCCCAGTCGGGCTGGGTGTGCGTGCCGTGCAGCGCGTACCGGTCGGGATCGGCGTAGACCTGTGTGCCAGGCAGGGGGACGAACCGGAACAGCGACACCCGGCTCAGGGACGATCCCAGCTCGGCCAGCAGGCTCATCGTCTCCGCGGTGGTCTCGGCATTCTCCCCGGGGAAGCCGTGGATGATGAACGCTTTGCCCTCGATCCCCGCGTCGGCGGTCGCTGCGAACGCCGCTTTGATCTGCTCGCGGGTGGTGTTCTTGCGCATCGCCCGTAGGAGCTGCTCGCTCCCGGACTCGACTCCATATTTGATCTCGATGCAGCCCGAGGTCGCCATCTTCTTCAGTAACGGCGCGTCGATGGTGTCGACGCGGGACAGCGCCGACCAGGACAGGTCGAGGTCACCGACCGCATCGCAGATGTCACCGACCTTCTGCTTGTTGACGATGAAGTTGTCGTCGACGATCGCGAAGCCCTGCACGCCGTACCGGTCGATGAGCTGGTTCAACTCGGTGCGGGCGCTGGCCCCGGAGCGGTACTGGATGCGGGTCTGCCCGGCCGCGCAGAACGAGCACGGGAAGGGGCATCCGCGGCTGAACATCACGTGCGCCATGCGGATGTCTCGGCCGGCTAGCCGGTCTTCCAGCACGAAGTCCCCGACGGGCAGCAGATGCCGGGCGGGCAGCGGTAGCCGGTCGATGTCCCTCATCAGCCGGCGCGGTGGCTCGGTCCGGACCCGCCCGTCCTCGATCCAGCGGGTGCCGGCGATGCCGGTGAAGGGCTGGCCCGCGGCAGCCCGGTCCAGCACATCGAGGATCGTCTCCTCCGACTCGCCTTCGCAGACCACGTCCGCACGGAAGTCGCGCAGCGATTCGTCGGGGTAGAAGTTGCTGTGCACGCCGCCGACCATCACCAGCGCGCTGGGGTCGATCTGGCTGTGCTCGCGGGCTTCCTTCATGAATCCGTAGGTCGCGGGTAACTGGTCAGCACT
>NZ_CDXDOR010000116.1:0-5857 GCF_978021225.1 Frankia sp. CeTa3Moorea
GTGGGCCGCCGACGGGGCCACGACCTACGACGGAAGGCTGATGGCCCGATCAGGAGGGTGGGGACTGGCAGAGTGGGGTGATGGACATGGGGGAGCCGGTCGCGTGGGCGCCGGGGATGTCGCTGCTGCCCGACGTCAGTCCGGCGGCGTGGGTAGCGGCAGCCCTGGCCGCTACCACGTCAGCCGCAACGGTCGCGGCGATGGTGCCGCCCGTCTTCGCGGCCTATGCCCGGGTGCTGCCGCCGACTTACGACCGTGAGGGTGTGGGACGGCGACACCGGTGGTCCGAGATCGCCGCATGCCGAGGCGTGGCGCTGACGGCTGAGACCCGGTTCGACGACCTCGTCGCCGGTTCCGACCATTGGGGGCGACCCGCTGACGGAGGCTTGGACGCGCGGGAGACGGCGGCTCTCGCGAGGGTCCTGTCCAGCTTCACCGACACGCCGGACCAGGCGTACTTCTGCCTCTGGGAGGGTTTTGGCCTCGCTGAGACGCGCGCCTGGGAGGACCGGCCGATGCGTGTGCGGACAGCTAACCGGGCGTACCACCTGCTCACCGGGCCGGTGAGCGCCGCCCCGATGTTGCCGGCGCCGGTGGAGTGGAGGTGCGCGAGTCTGTGGTGGCCCTACGATCGGGCCTGGCTTGTCGCCACCGAGATCGACGGCTACTCCACCTACATCGGTGCCAGCCACGCCGCGATCGACGCGGTCCTCGCCGATCCCGCGATCGACGCCGTTGCCGCGCGTCCCGCGACCCCGCTCGATCCCAGCTACGGCTGACGTTCACCCACCTCCTCAACTCGGCGGCCCGAAGCGGCGTCATGCGGGCAGCCGGACGTCCTGTCATCAGCAGATGAGCGCGTTGGTTAGTCTCGCGCGAGGTCTGTCTGCGATTCGCCGTCGGTCCGCGCGAGCACTCTCTGCTGGTGGCTTCGGTGGGTGGTCCGGCGGGCGCGCTGGTTGCCTGCATCGCCTGGAGCGGACTCGGGCCGCCCTCGCTCGTTTCGACAACGTCAGCCGGTCGACGGCTCCCCGAGCCGGACCAGGTTGAGTCGGTAGGAGCGCACCTGCGGGTCCTCATGCATGGCCGGCAGCGCTGCGGATACCTCGGATGGCAGCCGGTCGAGTACGGCCCGCGGGGCTTCGGGCAGGGTCCGGGATTCGAGGATCTCCAGCCCGGGCACCTGGCGTTCCAGGTCGGCCGGGTTTTCGCAGAACCAGCGGGCGCGGGCGTCGACCTTGCTCAGCGCGTCATGCTGTTCCTGGTTCTGCCGCATCCACTCGCCCCAGCTGTCGAAGGCGGCGAGGCTGCCGGGAAACCGGCCCGCGACCCGGGCAAGCACGTTGTGGACGTCGTGCTTGTCGGGAACCCGAGCACGGCCTCGGCCACGAACATCCACGGCCCCGGGCCGGTGTCCGCGGCGACCTCGAGCCAGTCGTCGTCGAGGACGGACCCGGTCAGGTGCCGGCGGCGGGTGCCGTCGCTGAAGAAGCGGCGGCGCAGCGCCATCGCGTCAGGAAGATCCAGCTCCAGCCACCGACCGCGACCGCGAGCGACGCCCGCCCGTACAGCGGGATCAGCAACGTCTCTGCGACGGCTCCCAGCTCGGCGGCGACGCCCGGGCCGGCCGGCGTCTCCCATTGGCCAGTCATGTGCCACCATCTCCCACTATTGAAAGCGGTTCTCATGACAATAGCCGGAAGGCGTGTGGTGCCCAAGTCAAGGTGGCCAGCTGAGTGGCTCCCCGAGAGTGCGTCGAGTGCCAGGGATGCTGGTCGTCAGGAGCGCCGACTGGTCGGCCGCCACCATCGCCCGGCCTATGGCGAAGGTCGTCGACGACCAGAAACCGCAGAGCACCGTGAGTGACGAGCGGGCCTCGGTGTGGGCAGCTGCGGTGCGGCCCGGAGCCGGTGGTCGCGAACGCATCACAGGCCTCCCGTTGATGAAAACAGTTGTCATCATAGACAGAGGACCTGCGTGGAGACGAACAGGGGCTGGCCGAGGACGAGCCGAGGACCGGGTCGTCGCCGTCGCCCCGTCGGTGCACGAGGCGTGGGTGGACGCCGGGTTCAAGACCACGGTCATCGAGCACGGGGCGGGGCTGGGGATCGTCAGGGAAGAACTCCGCCAGGAAGCCGTCCTTGTCGTAGTTGTGAACCGCGTCCTAGTTGTGAACCGCGCTCACTGGTCGTACTCCTTGAGACAGACGGCGTAGCGGGCTTCGGCCAGCGGTATCGCGTGCCGGTACCAGGCGGACCACTAGTCGGGGTAGGGCACCTCGGCGCGCGCCTTCTGGAGTGCGGCGGCCCACCAGGCAAGCTGGTTGAACAATGTCTTGGCGTAGCCGGGAGCGTCGGGATCAGCTGGCCGACCAGCATCCCAGTTCACGAAATAGTTCGGGAATGCCAGCCCGTCGCGAATGGTCACCGCGTGCAGCTCGGTGAGGACGTTCTCCAGGTGCAGGACTGCGTGTCGACCGCCCGCCGCGCCGCCGTAGCTGACAAAAGCGACCGGCTTCGCGGTCCACTGGGTGAAGTGCCAGTCGATGGCAGCCTTCAGTGACGCCGGGTAACTATGGTTGTATTCGGGGGTTACTAGGACGAACGCGTCTGCGGCGTCGAGCCGCGCGGTCAGGGGTGCCATGCCCGCCGGGCGCGGGTATGAGTCTCCGGCGTACTTCGGCGACGCGGCGGGCAGGGATAGGGGGATCTCAAAGTCGGCGAGGTCGACGACCTCTATGTCGAAGCTCCCATGCGCGGAGGCCTGTTCGGCGACCCATGAGGCCACGACTGGCCCGAACCTCGCCTCGCGCACGCTGCCGACGACGATGACAAGTTTGCTGGTTTCGCTCATGCGTCACATGTTCGGTCGCGCCGGCAGCGGCAGCCAGACCGAGCACAGGCTGGCCCTGATAGGGCCAGCATCGGACGGCGTACCGAGGCCGTGCCGGTCTTACAGTGAAGAGCGTGAGTACGCCGCTGGGTGACTTCCTCCGCGCCAGGCGCGATGCCACCCGGCCCGAGACGCTCGGCCTGCCGGCAGGCCCCCGGCGCCGCGTCCCGGGGCTACGGCGGTCGGAGCTGGCTTCGCTGGCAGGCATCAGCGTTGAGTATCTCGTCCGGATCGAGCAGGGGAGCGACCGCAACCCATCGGCCTCCGTCGTCAACGCGCTCGCCGACGCGCTGCGCCTCGACGTCTCCGAGCGGGAGCACCTGCGATACCTGGCCAAGATCGCCGCTGGCGTGTGTATCGGCCCGCTCACCCAACCTCGGCTGGAGGTCAGGCAGACAGTGCTCAAGCTGCTCGACCAACTCGAGCCAGGGATCGCCCTGGTCACCAACCGCCTGGGTGACATCCTCGCGTACACCAGTGGCTTCGACCTGGTCGCCCGACCGTCGGGGCTGCTCGATACCGACAGGCCCAACCTCACGCGCTTCGTCTTCACCGACAGGCGCGCCCGCGAGATCTTCCCGGAATGGGATCAGATCGCCGACGAACGAGCCTTCGACCTGTGGCTCGGCCCATCGGCCGAGCGCTCGGCCCAACTCAGGGCGGAACTCGCTCCGATCGCCGGCGACGACTTCACCCAGCGGCTGAACCGGCACGCGCTACCACGGCGCGGTCCGCTGCGGTGGACACACCCCGTGGTTGGTGAACTGCGGCTTGACCGCGAGGTCATGGAGCTCCCACCCGCCGATGCTCAGCAGTTGGTGGCATTCCTTCCCGCCGACGACACGACCGCCGACACGTTGAACCGGTTGTGCAGGAGGGGCGGTACCAGCCTGCGTGCCGTCAACTGAGCAAATATGGCGGCACGCCGCCACTCTTATCGAAGTCAAGCAGGTCCAGGAGGGTTGCGAGCAGCTGCTCGCCGTCCGGGCGGGGGATCCTGGCGGTCGCCACCTCGACCGGGGCGGTCCACCGGGAGACCGCGTGCGCGGTCTGCTGGCCGTCGGCGGTGAGGTGGAGCCGGTAGTGACGCCGGTCGGCGGGGTCCTGCTGGCGGCCAACGAGCCCTTTGCGGCGCAGGGCCGCCACGGCGTCGCTGACGGTGGGGTCGGCCACGTCGAGTTCACGTGCCAGTGCGCTGGTTCGGGCCGCCGGGGGTGGTCCCGCGTAGAGGCGGGCGAGGACCCGAAGCTGGGTGGGGGACAGGTCGTGCGCCTCGGCCGAGCGGCGGGCGAGCACCTGCAGGGCCTCGCCGATCCGGTCGAGGGCGGCCACGATCTTCGCGTCGAGCCCGGGGTGGCGTTCCTCGGGGGTGCCGGGCGGCCTCACGCGCGCGGTCCGAACGCCGCGTGTAGCGCCAGCACCGCTGCCTCCTGCCGTTGGGACTTTCCCGGGTTCGCGACGGCCGACCCGCCGCGAGGGTCGTACCGGGGAACGTCGGAACCCGCGAGTGGACCTTAGCAATCCGGTCCGCCCGGACCAGATCGTTAGGAGTCCTTGACATCAAGGGTCGTCCCGCACATGGTTCTCCTTTTCGACTGAAATTGTCGAGATGGCGGCCGGTACCGGGTTGGGCCGTGCGGCGCGTGAGCGTTGCCGGACCGGGTGGGTCCGGTCCGCGCCCGTGGGGGAACACCAAGGAGGCGAGCATGCCGAAGCTTGCCCGCAGTGACTGGTACGACCTGGCCCGCGACACCAACTGGTCGTTTGGTTACGTGTCCGAGCAGGACGTCTTCCCAGAGGAGCTGTCGGGGACGGGCCGGGTCTCAGCCGAGGGGTGGCTGGCCTGGGACGAGCCATACAAGATCACTTATCGGGAGTACGTGCACAACCAGGTGACGAAGGACACCACGACGTACTCGGTCAAGAACGCGATCGCCCGCTCGGCGCTGTTCGAGAAGCTCGACCCGGGATGGAAGTCGGTGATCCTGGCGCACTATGGCGCGATCACGATGCCGGAGTACCTCGCCTCCATCGGTGAGGCGCGGATGGGCCGGTTCGGGCGGGCGGCGGCGTGCTCGCCTACATGGGGCTGTCGCCGTCCGAGCAGGGACAGGACGCCACCGGCTACGCCTGGGCACAGGCCGCGGCGGCGGGCGCAACCGGCGCCAGGGCGGCACGGCGATGACGCCCGGGGGGCAGGTGACCCCCGGGGCGCAGGAGCACTCCCACGAGCACGTCCACGTCCACGAGCACTCCGAGGGGGCCCGATGGCTCTGCTGCCGCTGAGCGCGGTTTTCGAGCACGACTTCGTGTCGCTGCTGGTGGCGGTGGACGACGCCGACACCGTCGAGGCACTGCACGCCGCAATCGAGAAGGACAACCCCGACCAGACGCTGGTCGTGGAGGACCGCAACGGCTACGTGCGCATCAACGCGCCCCGCTTCCTGCGGGTCACCCGCGCCAGCCTGGAGGAGGCCGCCGGCCGGTCCGTCCCGCTCGCCACCCTCGAACCCGCCCTCGCCGGCTTTGCCGGGCGGATGCGGTACGTGAGCGACGACGAACTCGTCTGGTACCTGGACCGGAAGGACTGAGGATGACTACCGCCCCCACGACGAGGCCCCTGCGCACCTGGAGTGTGTTCGACGGGGCCCGCCGCAAGCCGAACGAGTACGAGACCGTCACCGGCCACTTCCACTACCACTTCGGGCGGCAGCCGGCCCCGTTCGATCTTGATCCTGACAGTCCGATCAACCGGTGGTACCTACGCTACCGCGAGGGCTCGCCGCTGCGGGGCGTGGACTGGGAGGCGTTCCGCGACCCCGCCCAGCTCAACTACCGCCGCTACATCGCCCTGCAGCACGACCGGGAGATCTACGCCGAAGGCGTCGTCGACCACGTCGAGGCCCTCGATGCGGATGCCGGCCTGAACCCGGCCTGGGTGGGTGTCCTCGCGCGGCTTTACCTG
>NZ_CDXDOR010000116.1:6121-17084 GCF_978021225.1 Frankia sp. CeTa3Moorea
TGTTCCACGTGTTGCAGATCACCAGCCTGTACGTCGGCCAGCTCGGACCCAGCGCCTACGTCAGCAACGCCGCGTTCTTCCAGGCCGCCGACGAACTGCGCGCCCTGCAGTGGATCGCCTACCGGGCCAAGGCGCTGTCGTTGGTCCATGGCGCCGACCTCGCCGACAGCCGGGCCACCCGACGGTTCTGGGAAGACGACCCGGCCTGGCAACCCGCCCGGGAGGCGCTGGAGCGGTTGCTGGTCGCCTACGACTGGGCGGCGGCCTTCACGGCGCTGAACCTCGTCGTCAAGCCGGCGCTCGACACCCTGCTCAAGACCGCTCTCGCCGACCTCGCGGACGCCAACGGCGACGGCCTGACCGCCCAACTGCTGCGCGAGTCCGGCGTCGACGGCGCCCGCAGCCGGGCGTGGAGCGCGGCCCTGGCCCGCCACGCCATCGCCGGACGCCCCGACAACGCCGCGGTTCTCGCCGCCTGGGAAGAAAACTGGCGCCCCCGCGCGGAAAAGGCCGTCGCGGGCTTGGCGGCCCTGTTCGGCGATGCCCCGAACCCGGCGAGCCCGGCCGAGGTCGCCACCACCGTTGCCGCGACCACCGCGGCGTTCCGTGCCTCCTGGACCGGCACGGCGGATCCCGCCTGAACCTCCGGCCTCCACCACCGATCCGCCTCCCGGGAAGGACCCATGTCCGTCACCGACGACTACCTGACCAACAACGCCGCCTACGCGAAGACCTTCGCCGGGCCGCTTCCGCTGCCGCCGTCCAAGCACATCGCCGCCGTCGCCTGCATGGACGCACGGCTCAACGTCTACGCGATCCTCGGCCTGGGCGACGGCGAGGCTCACGTCATCCGCAACGCCGGCGGCGTCGTCACCGACGACGAGATCCGTTCCCTCGCGATCAGCCAGCGCCTGCTTGGCACCCGCGAGATCATCCTGATCCACCACACCGACTGCGGCATGCTGACCTTCACCGACGACGATTTCAAACGCTTCTTTCTGATGGCACCATATTTCTGACGACACCGGGCTTCGTCCGCCGTCGGGGTGCTTCGGGGATCAGTACCGTCGATCCGCGAAGCATCTCCGGGGGGAGCCAGGTGAGTGGGGCCGGCGGGAGGCGCCGGAGCCGATAATTCCTGGCCTGACCCGCCGGCACCACCCGTCACCTGGTCAGTGGGTCAGCCGCGCTTGCGGCCGGACTCGCCGAGAGTGATCTGGTCGCCGTTGACGATGCCGGCCCGGCGCAGCGCCTCGGCGATCGCGCCGTCCGGCACACTGGATCCGCTGCGGCCACCGGAACCCCCGCGGCCACCGGAACCGTTCCTGCCACCGGAACCGCCACGACCGCCCGTGCCACCGCGTCCACCGGAACCGCCGGCACCACCGGCACCGCGACCCCCGGCACCACCACGTTCGCCACTCGCGGTGCCCCGGCCGCCATCCCGCTGATCACCACGATCACGGCTCCCGCCGCGTCCGGCGCCTCCGCCGCCACGTCCGGCGCCTCCGCCGCCACGTCCGGCGCCCGCACCCGCGGCTCCTCGCCGGTCACCCTCGCCGTCCCGGCGACCCGGACCCCCGGCACCGGCCTCGTCGTCCAGCCGCAGCGTCAGCGAGATCCGCTTGCGTGGGATGTCGACGTCGAGAACCTTCACCGTCACGATGTCGCCGGGCTTGACGACCTCGCGCGGATCGCTGACGAAGTTCTTCGACATCGCCGACACGTGCACCAGGCCGTCCTGGTGAACGCCGATGTCGACGAAGGCCCCGAACGCGGCGACGTTCGTGACGGTTCCCTCCAGGGTCATGCCGGGGACCAGGTCCGCGAGCGTCTCGATCCCCTCGGTGAATGCCGCCGTCCTGAAGGCCGGCCGCGGGTCACGGCCGGGCTTCTCCAGCTCGGCGAGGATGTCGGTGACGGTCGGCAGGCCGAAGGTGTCGTCGACGAACTCGCTCGGCTTCAGGGCTCGCAGGACCGCGCCGTTGCCGATAAGGGAGCCGAGGTCGCCGCCGGTCGCCGCGAGGATGCGCCGCACCACCGGGTAGGACTCGGGGTGCACGCTGGAGGCGTCCAGCGGATCCCCCCCGCCGGGGATGCGCAGGAAGCCGGCGCACTGCTCGAACGCCTTCGGCCCGAGGCGGGGGACGTCCTTCAGCGCGGCCCTGGTCTGGAACGGCCCGTGCGTGTCGCGGTGGCGCACCATGCTCTCCGCGAGGCTCGCCCCGATTCCGGACACCCGGGTCAGCAGCGGGGCGGACGCGGTGTTGACGTCCACCCCCACCGCGTTCACGCAGTCCTCGACCACCGCGTCCAGGGATGACGACAGCCGGGACTCGGACAGGTCGTGCTGGTACTGCCCAACCCCGATCGACTTCGGGTCGATCTTCACCAGCTCCGCGAGCGGGTCCTGCAGCCGCCGGGCGATCGACACGGCCCCGCGCAGCGAGACGTCGAGCCCGGGGAGCTCCGCCGCGGCATAAGCGGACGCCGAATACACCGACGCCCCCGCCTCCGACACTGTCACCTTCGTCAGCGACAGCTCCGGGTGCCGGCGGATGAGGTCCTCGGCGAGCTTGTCGGTCTCCCGGGAGGCCGTCCCGTTCCCAATCGAGATCAGGTCGACGCGGTGCTCCCGGGCGAGCCGGGCCAAGGTGGTGATCGACTCGTCCCACCGCCGTGCCGGGACGTGCGGATGAATGGTGTCGGTGGCGACCACCTTGCCGGTCGGGTCGACCACGGCGACCTTCACTCCGGTGCGGTACCCCGGGTCGAGACCCATGGTCGCCCGGGTCCCGGCCGGCGCCGCGAGCAGCAGGTCACGCAGGTTCGCCGCGAACACCCGCACGGCGGTGTCCTCGGCGGCCGTCCACAGCCGCATCCGCAGATCGACGCCGAGGTGCACAAGGATGCGGGTGCGCCAGGCCCAGCGGACCGTGTCGAGGAGCCACCGGTCCGCCGGCCGGCCCGCGTCGGAGATCCCGAACGTCTCGGCGATCCGCGTCTCGTAGTCGGTCGGCCCGGGCGGCGGGGCGGCGTCCGGCTCCGCGGGCACGCCCGGTTCGAGGGCCAGGTCGAGGATCTCCTCCTTCTCCCCCCGGAACGCCGCGAGGATGCGGTGCGACGGCAACGAGGTGAACGGCTCGGAGAAGTCGAAGTAGTCCGAGAACTTCGCCCCCGCCTCCTCCTTGCCCTCCCGGACCCGGGAGACCAGGACACCACGCGACCACATTCGCTCGCGCAGCGTGCCGATCAGGTCAGCGTCCTCGGCGAACCGTTCGACGAGGATCGCCCGCGCCCCCTCCAGCGCGGCACCCGCGTCGGCCACGCCCTTCTCCGGATCGACGTAGGCCGTCGCTGTGGCGTACGGGTCGAGCGAGGGGTCGCCCAGCAGGCTCTCCGCCAGCGGTTCGAGGCCGGCCTCCCGGGCGATCTGCGCCCTGGTCCGCCGCTTCGGCTTGAAGGGCAGGTAGATGTCCTCCAACCGGGCCTTGGAGTCGGCGGCGAGGATCTGCGCCTCCAGGGCGTCGTCCAGCTTGCCCTGCGACCGGATCGACTCGAGGATCGCGCCGCGCCGATCCTCCAGCTCCCGCAGGTAACGCAGCCGTTCCTCCAGCGTGCGCAGCTGCGTGTCGTCGAGGGTGCCGGTCGCCTCCTTGCGGTAGCGGGCGATGAAGGGCACGGTGGCACCACCGTCGAGCAGGTCGACCGCCGCCGTCACCTGCCCCTGGCGCACGCCGAGCTCCTCGGCGATCCGCTGATGGATGGACTGCTGCGGGACAGATGTCGTCGTCACAATCCCTGATCCGCCTTCTCGTCGATCTTCGGTCGCCGGGCCGGGGGCCGGCCGCGTCGTCGTCGCTCGGGCGCCGTGCGGTGAGACCCGCGCCGACGCTCTGACTGCGAGACTACGGGTGATCACGCGGTTTTCCGCCCGCGGGCGGCGGTCCCGGCGCGGGTTCCCGTGTTCCCGCAGCCTCCTGGTTTCGAGCGCCGGCCTCCTGGTCTCGGCTGCCAGCCTCCTGGTCTCGGGCATCGTCCCCGCGTGGCGCGGTTACGGCGGCGACCGGCCCGGCCCGGCGTGGCCCGCCTGGCCGGAGACCCGGTTCCGGGGTGGCCGGGTCGTTTCCGCTACCAGCTCTGATGAGCTGGGCGGTCTGATTGTGTTGCGGGGTATATCCCATTGGTTCGGCATGACCTACGATGTGCCCGTGCACACTGGGGACGGGGCTGTCGGCGCGGGCCGCGTGTATTCTCGGCATTCCGCCGCCGAGGTCGCGGTGAGTGGCCGGGCGGGCTCCCGTGGGGGCGACCCGCGCTTTGCCGCGTCGGGCCGCGAGGTGAGCCGCGGGAGTACCCTGGGCTCCATCTGTGGCCCGATCGCCGGTGGAAGTGGGCTCGACGGAATTTGCCACGAGGCTTTCCTGTATCAAGGCGACGCCGGTTTCCTCAGCGCAACGCACGATTTCGTGCTCGCCGGGCTCGCGGCCGACGAGGCCGTCCTGGTCGCCGTGACACAGCCGCGGATACGCCAGTTACGCGCCGCCCTCGGTCGGGCCGCGCAGCGCGTCTCTTTTCTCGACATGGCCGAGCTCGGTCGTAATCCGGCCCGGATTATTTCGGCCTGGCAGGATTTTCTGGACCTCGGTGTCGAACGCGGTCGGCTGGTACGGGGGATCGGCGAGCCGATCTGGCTGGACCGGTCCGGCCCGGAGCGGCGAGAATGCATGCTGCACGAGGCGTTGCTCAACGAGGCGTTCGCCGCGCCGCCGGCGTGGCGGCTGCGGTGCCTCTATGATGTGGGCCGGATCGACTCGGCGCTCGTCGACGAGATCTGGCGCACCCATCCCGTGGTGGTGGAGGGCGGGCTGGGCCGGGTCAGTTCCCGGTATCGATCGCCCGGGTCCGTCGTCGGGGGTCCGGGCCCCGACCCGCTGGCCGAGGCCCTGTCGGACCTCGGCGTTCCCCGCATCGAGTTTGCCTTCGGCCCGCACGACCTGGGGCATGTCCGCGCCGAGATGACCCGGGTCGCCTTGGCCCGGGGCCTGGGCGCCGAGCGGACCGGCGAGTTCGAGCTGGCCGTGCACGAGGTCGCCACGAACAGCGTGCACCACGGCGGGGGCCATGGAGTGGTCCGCATCTGGACGGACGACGCCTGCCTGATCTGCGAGGTCCGCGACGGCGGCCGGCTGTACGACCGGTTGGCCGGACGCCGCCGCCCGGACCTGTCCCTGGGCGGCGGCCGCGGGCTGTGGCTCGTCAACCAGTTGTGCGATCTCGTCCAGCTCCGGTCGACCCGGGTTGGCACGACCGTGCGGATGTATATGTACGTCTAACAGGCTTCGCCCCAGCCCGGCCAAGGCTTTTCGGAAAGGTCAAAACTTGCCGGAAAGGTCAGGGCTGCCGGAAAAGTTGTTGTCCCATTTCGAGCCGGCAGTGGGCTTGGCCACGGGCACGTTGAGCGCCCCCATGGACGCGAGACGGGTCCGCTGCGCGACGGACTCGTCCGCGGACAGTTCGTCCGGCGGCCCCACGTTCACCGGAACGGGAAGCAGGCCCGGCCGCGCCAGGATCTTGGTGGCGACGGAGGGGGAATGCGCCCCTGCCTCGCCGGTTTCGGTCTCGACCGAGCCCGAGGCGCCATGGGCGGCCTGATCGTCACGACCGTCGATCATCCGCCCCGCCTCGACGGGCACGACCACGGGTTCCTCATCAATCGCGGGGTCGCGGCGAGCGGCGCCGTTCGGATCGATCTCGACCGCCGGATCGGCCGGCTCACCGGCGGGCGGGCGCGGGACCGGGGCGGAGCGGTCCGCCGACCCGGCCGACCCGATCGGGTCCGGCTCGCCGGCCGTGTCCGGTGGGCCGGGCAGGCTCGGTGGGCCGGCGGGCAGGCTTGGCGGGCCGGGCAGGTTCGGTGGCGGCGGGGCCGACGCGGGAAGCATGGTGGAGAGATCGTCGAGGAACAGGTCATCGAGCTCGGCAGCAGCGATCCTGACGGCGACCGAGTCCCACGCGGGTAGCCTGGACGACCCGGCCGGCCTGGCCTCGAGGCCAGGCAGCCGCCCCGGCGGTAGCGGAGGTGGTTCCGTGACCACGCTGTCCGCGTCTCCTCGCACGGTGACCGCGTCCGGCCCGAGGGTGTCCGTTCCCGCGGCGGCGTCCGTTCCCGCGGCCGCGAAGGCGGACCTGGTGAACGCGGGGATGGTCGGCGCCAGATCATCCGCTAGCCGAGGGCTCGCTTTGTTCCCCCGGCGCAGGATCGCGGACAGCGGATTTCGCGGGGCCGACGGGGACGCATGGGAACCTGGCGCTGGCGCGGCCGACTCCCTGATGTGGTCACTGAGGAAGATCGGGATCGCGGCCAGGGTCAACCAGTTCCGGGTCAGTTCCGCCGCCGCTGCCCGGGCGAGTTCCACCGCGAAGATCTCGGCGGACCGCGGCCGTTCGGACGGATCCTTCGCGAGGGTGCGCGCGACCGCCTCGCGGATCCGCGGTGGCACACTAGACGGCAGGGCCGGTGTGGCTTCGAGGTGCAGGCGGCCCAGTTCCGCGACTCCGATTCCGCGTGTGTCGAAGGCCGGGCGACCGGCCAGGAGCTCGAACATGACCAGTCCGAGCGAGTACAGGTCCATGGTCGGGCCGAGTGGCTTTCCCCGCCATTGCTCCGGGGCCATGTAACGCGGCGTGCCAGCGAAGTTGTCGGTCCTGGCGGTGCCGTCCTCGGTCATCCTGGCGATGCCGAAGTCCGTCATCTTCGGCATCCCGCTCTCGGCGAACAGCACATTCTCCGGCTTGACGTCCCGATGCAGGATTCCCGCGCTGTGCGCGGCATCGAGTGCGCCGGCGAGCGCCAGGCCCAGGGCGCATGCCGTCTCGATCCGCAGCATCCTGTGCCGGAGGATCTGGCCCAGTGTGCCGCCCGCGAGCAGCTCCATGACGATGGCCACGCCGTTGTCGGCCTCGACGTAGTCGTAGACCTGCACGACGTGCGGGTGGTCGAGGGCGGCGAGCATGCGCGCCTCGCTGTCGAAACTTTCAGTGCTGGATCGGTCACCTTGGATGACCTTGATTGCCACCTCCCGGTCAAGTCGCCGATGCCGAGCCGCGATGACCAGGCCGGAACCGCCTTGGCCGAGGACCGTACCGATCTCATAAGCTGGCAAAGCCGTACCCAGCCAGTCCCCGATGAAGATCAATCTAACCCCAGTCGTGCTCCGCTTCCCCTGGCATCGATTATTCTAATCGGATCTCGATCAACCACTGTGGTCGTTGCGGCTGTTCGGGCAGGGGGAGAGCGGACGGATGCGCGAGGGACCTGGTCGGCGCGCCAAAATCTTCATTAGTTACGCTCGGCGCGATCGAGCCTGGGCGGAATGGATTGCCTGGCAGCTCGAACACATCGAGACGAATCCGTTCGCTGTCGAACTCGACGTGTGGGACTGGGCCGCGGGGCGCAACTTCGTCGCGGCGATGAGCAGTGCGCTCGGCCAGGCCGATCATGTCGTCGCGGTCTTGTCCCAGGCTTATCTCGAATCCGGGGATTACGCCATCGAACAGTGGGCCGACGCGCTCGTCCAAGACGACGGGAAACGCGACCGGCTGATTCCGGTGCGTATCGAGCCGATGCGTTCCCCACCCCTGCTGCGGGCCAGAATCCAGGCCGATCTGTCGGGCGTCGACGAGGCCACGGCCCGGCAACGGCTGTTCGAGGCCGTGCGCGGTCCGCAGCGCCCCACGGCGGCGCCCGATTTTCCTGGTCCGATCGCCCCGCCGGGGGGTGCCGAGGCCGAGGATGTCTCCACCGGACCGCGCCTGCCCGGCGCGTTGCCGCCGATCTGGAACATCCCACCGGCGAACCCGGACTTCATCGGCCGGGACCACGTGCTCGTCGAACTGCGTGAGCGGTTGCTCTCGGGCGGCACGGCGATGATCCAGGCGCTGCACGGCCTGGGCGGGGTGGGAAAATCCCAGCTTGCCATCGAGTACGCGCACCGGCACGCCGGGGCCTATGACATCGTGTGGTGGGTCTCCGCCGAACAGCCGACCTTTCTCCAGAAGCAGCTTGGCGATCTGGCCCTTCAGCTCGGCAGCCAGGCAGAGCCGGCGCCGGGCGAAGGGGCCCTCGCCCTGGTGAATCGGCTGAGCGCGGGGCGCCGTTGGCTGCTCATTCTTGACAACCTGCCCGGCCCGATGGAGCCGGCTTCCTATCGCGCCGACGGGCGTGGCCACGTCATCATTACCTCCCGCAATCCAGCTTTCCAGGATTCGGCCGGCCGAATCGAGGTCGGCCTGTTCGAGCGGGCGGAGTCCATCAAACTGTTGCGCGCCCGGGACGCTTCGCTGAGCGTGGCGGACGCTGACCTCCTCAGCGAGACGCTGGGTGATCTCCCACTCGTACTCGCGCAGGCCGGTTCCTGGCTGGCGGAGACCGGAATGAGTATCGAGGAGTATCTCGGACTGCTGACCACGCATACTCAGTTGATATTGAGTGAGGGGCGGGCACTGCACTATCCGCAATCCTTCGCGGCGAGCTGGAGAGTAGCCATCGAACGGTTGGAACGGGAGAACCCGGCCGCCGTTCACCTGCTCCGGCTCGCCGCGTTTCTGGGCCCCGATCCGCTGCCGCTGACCTTCATCTCCAAGGCGGTCACGGCCACGAGCGAGCAGCCCGGCGACGATCGGGCCGGCGATGCCGACCCGATCGTTTTTCATCGGACCGTCGCGCATCTGCGCCGCTATGGTATTGCCCGGGTATCCGGCCGGGCGATCCAGTTGCACCGCCTTGTGCAGGCGGTTCTGCGGGACCAGGTCGAGCCGATCGAACGACCGGTGCTCCGGGAGCGAGCCTGGGAGCTACTCGCCGCGACCGACCCCGGCAATCCGGATGACCCGGCCAACTGGTCGTACTACGCCGACGTGCTGCCGCATCTGCTGTCGGCCGATCATATCGCCGTCGACAGTCCGGGTAGCCGGGCCCTCGTCATGAACGCCGTCTGGTATCTCGCCGCACACGGGAACTACAAGAGCGCTCACCGGATCGCGCAGCAGGCCTATCTGCGTTGGCGTGTGCTGCTCGACCCGGATGATTATCATCAGGCCTGGGTGCGCAACCAGCTGGCCAAAGTGGAGCGTTCCATCGGCGAATTCCCGGCCGCCAGGGTTTTCGATGAGGAGGCTCTGGAGCTTTGCCGGCGCACACTGGGCGACGACCACCCGGACACCCTCGTCTCGGCGAACAACCTCGCCGTCGACCTCAGCGGAGCCGGTCAGCATTCCGAGGCTCGGGAGCTCGACGAGGATACCTGGGAACGGCGTAAGCGGATCCTCGGCGAGTCACATCCGCAGACGCTCGGGTCCGCCAACAACCTCGTCGCGGACCTTGCCGCACTCGGCGAGTACGAGCGTGCCTTCTGGCTCTCGGTCGAAACGTTGGATCGTTGCGAGCGATCGCTGGGAAACGACCATCCACTCACGCTCGCGACAGCCGCGAACCAGGCATATGTCCTGAGCGCGGCCGGTCAGCACGAGGACGCCCGCCTGCTGGAGGAGGACACCCTCGGCCGCCGGCGCAAGGTGCTGGGCGAGGATCATCCGTTGACCCTGAGTACGGCCAGCAACCTGGCCCACGTCTTGAGCAGCCTGGGCCGACACGAGGACGCCCGGCGCCTCAACGAGGACATTCTTCTGCGCCGTCGGCGGGTCCTGGGCGAGGATCACCCGCATACTTTGGCCTCGGCTCAGGACCTTGCCCACGACCTGACCCACCTCGGCGAGCACGAACAGGCGGAGCTACTGCTCACTCAGACGGTGCTCGGCGACCGTCCCGTGCCTGATTCGCCGCCACGGCCGAAGCCGACCCTGCACCGCTCGGCGGCCGAATTCTAGCCCCCGGAATGTCCGGCGACCTTGTCCAGGACCGCGGTGTGCAGCTTGCGGACGCCGATGGGGGCGAACGTGCGCTCGAAGAAACCACCGACACCGCCCGCGCTGTCCCAGGTCGTCGTCGCCGTGACCAGGCTCTGGTCCGGCCCGGCGCCGGGGACGACGTGCCAGCGGGTGCGCAGCGAGGAGTTCTGGTCCGCCTCGACGAGAGTGCTCGCATCGGGGGCGGAGACGGTCGCGTCGATCTGACGCACCCGCTTGCGGGTTGCCTGGAGCCGATAGGCGATGCGGGTCCCGGCACCGTGGCCCCCCGCCAACACCCGGTACTCGGAGACGTTCTCCGGCCAGGCTCGGGCGCGGGCGCCCTGGTAGTCCGCGAGCTTCGCGACAACCTGCTCGGGGGTGCCCGGCACGGCCTGCCTGACGACGACCTCGATCTGTCCCACCAGGTCCTCCTTCCTCGCTCCGGCCGGCTCTCGGCCGAAGCCCGCGTTCCTCCCGGTCGCCGTGCCCATCCGGGAGAGAACCCGTGGAGCGATGGGCGGGCCGCCAGGCTCGCGTGCCCCTGACCGTCTCATCTGGCCCGGCGCCCGTCGCCCTCGCCCGTCGCGCTTCCCGTCTTGATGGGCGCCGAGCGGCGCAGTTGATTACTTAGAGTTACAGTCGGCGGGCAGGTGGACGCCCACCAGATCGGCCAGATCGCGCGCCACCGGGCCGAGCGTGGCGAGCGCCGCCGAGAGCGTCGGGGACCGCTACCCTGACGCGGGCCGGTGCTCCGGCCTTCAGGCTGGGGGTGAAGGCCTGCGCGGGAGGGCCGCCAGGTCCGAGCGTGTCCTAGACGGGACGGGTCTGCTGCTCGATGTACTGGCGGACGGCGGTCAGCGGCGCCCCGTCGACCGATCCGGCGAAGTAGGAGCCGGACCACAGCCGGTTCGCGCGCCAGTAGTGGCGGGCCAGTTCAGGGAACTCCTGGCGCATCCGCCGGGACGACACTCCCTTGAGGCTGTTGACCAGCCGGGACAGTGCGACCTTCGGCGGGTAGTTGACGAGCAGGTGGACGTGTTCGCCTTCGCCGTTG
>NZ_CDXDOR010000117.1:0-16523 GCF_978021225.1 Frankia sp. CeTa3Moorea
TTCCGGGTCCGGCGCGGGGGGAACCGCCGGGCACGGGGGCACGGGTGGAATCGGCAGCGCCCACTGGTCCGCCGCGGCCGGCGGGCCGGCGGAGGGCTCGGCGGCCTTCACCTCGGGCTGGCGGCCGAGCGAGCCCGTCACGGTGGGGACTCCGTTCCTCACCGAGTCCACCGAGTCCACCGAGTCCACCGAGTCCGCCAGCCGCCCGCTGACCGAGGGATCGGAAGGATCCGATCCCCTGGTCGGTGCCACGGTGCTGGTCGTCGACGACGACGTCCGCAACGTCTTCGCGCTCACCAGTGCGCTGGAGATGTACGGAATGCGGGTCCTCTACGCCGACAACGGTCATGATGCGATCCGTATGCTGCAGCAGGACACCCCGCCCGTGCACCTCGTGCTGATGGATGTGATGTTGCCGGGCATGGACGGCAATGAAACGACCTCGATGATCCGTGACATGCCGGCGTTCGCGGATCTGCCGATCTTGGTGCTGACTGCCAAGGCCATGCCGGGAGACCGGGAGAAGAGCATCACCGCCGGGGCCACCGACTACATCACCAAGCCCGTGGATCTGGACCATCTCCTCGGGGTGATGCGGTCGTATCTGTATTGATCAGATCGCGTATGGTGCGCATCGGGTGGCTATCGGTGGGGCGGTGAGATGCCGTCGGGAGCGATCAGTGATCGTGGAGGGGTGGCGACGCCCACCACGGGTCGGTAGGGCGATCGCGAAGGAGGAGGCAGGCGGGTGACCGAGCGGACCGGCGGTTCCGTCGACGGCGAAGGTGGGCCGAGCACGGAACGGCCCCGCAGCAAGATCCTGCTGGTCGACGATCGAGCGGACAACCTGATGGCCTTGGAGGCGATTCTCGCCTCGCTGGATCAGGATCTCGTCACGGCGTCGTCGGGTGAGGAAGCTCTCAAGCGTCTTCTGGTGGACGACTTCGCGGTGATCCTGCTGGACGTCCAGATGCCGGGGATGGACGGTTTCGAGACAGCGCACCGGATCAAGCAGCGGGGGCGTACCCGAGACACTCCGATCATCTTTCTGACGGCGATCGACCGCGAGCCGCACCACGCGTTCCGCGGCTACGCTGTCGGCGCGGTCGACTACATCGCGAAGCCTTTCGACCCCTGGTTGCTCCGGGCCAAGGTCAGCGTCTTCGTCGAGCTGTTCGAGAAGAACGAGCGGCTGGCCGAGCTGGTCCACCAGCGTGTTCGCGACTTTGATTTGATGACGGAGATCGCGGAGCGGCTGATCGCGTTGGACGTCCTGTTGGAGGGCAGCGGTCGCAGCTCCGCCGAGGAGACCCTCGCGGCGGCCGGGGCCGAGGTCCGCGGACTCGTCGCTCGGTTGCAGCCCTTCGCTCGGCCGACGAACGCCTGATCGTCCACGGCGCCGGCCGGCGCCCGCCGGCGGGCATCCGGCCTCCCGCCAGCATTATGCGGGATGGCGTGGGTGCGGCTGCTCGACCACTACAAGGGGGCGCCCGGCCCATGGCCCGCGCCGATAACATGAATTTGTCGACCAGATCCGCCGCCGTGCCGGCACGGCCGGTTTGTGTAGTCGTAGGAGGTTTCGTCATATGGCGATATCCCGGCGCAACCTCCCTGGGCTCACTGGGACTGATCTCCAGGCTATCGGTCCGTATACAGTTGAACGGAAGCTGGTCGACGCCAGGACAGGACCGGTGTTTCTTGCACGTAACGGCGAGGCGCGTCCGGTCCTCGTCAAGACGATCACCGCGCCCTTCGGGCGGGACACAGAGTTCCGTCGGCGCCTGCGCGTCGACCTCGACAACATCCGCCGGTTGGCGCCGTCCTGCCTCGCCGCCATCCTCGACCTCGACACGGGCGCTCGCCCCCCCTACGTCGTCGCGGAGTTCATCGACGCCCCGACTCTCGCCGCAACCGTCGCCGACGGCGGAGCGTTGTCCGGACCGGACACCCACCGGCTCGCCGTCGGGCTGGCGACGGCTCTGGCCGCACTGCACGAATCGGAAATTTTCCTCGGCGATCTGAAGCCTATCAATGTGGTTCTTTCCGAGCGGAGGCTGCGGCTGATTGACTTCGGGCTCTTCCGAGCGATGAATGCGGTAAGCATGAATAATCCGGGCGGACCGCCGTCCGGTATCGGCACACTTGCGTTCATAACGCCCGAACAGGTTCTCGGACAGACCGCCACCGTCGCATCGGATGTCTTTACCTGGGGCAGCGTGCTGTTATTCGCCGTGACCGGCCGGCCGCCATTCGGTGCCGGAACGCCCCGGGTCCTGCTGCAGCGGGCCGTCTACGCGGAACCCGACCTGTCCGTGTTCAGTCCGGAGCTGCGCGAGCTGGTCGCGGCGGCGATGCGCAAGGACCCGAAGCGCCGGCCGGCCGCGGCCGAACTGCTCGAACAGCTGGTGGCCCATCCGACACGAAGCAGCGAGGCGGAGCCTGCGGTCGAGCCCACCCGGCGTCTCGCCCTGCCGGCGGGTGTCATCGAGACGCCGGTCCCGGTGCGGACGAGGCGGGCGGCCGAGTCCGAGTCGAAACCGGAGGTCGTAGGCACGAGCGACCTCGCTGCCCCTGCCATCGGTGCCATACACGGCCTCGAGATCGTGCTTGAGACCGAGACCGAGATCGAGATCGAGACCGAGATCGAGACCGAGGCCGAGGCCGTGCTCGAGGCCGAGACTGAGGCCGTGCTCGAGACCAGGGCGGTGCGTGGGGCCGGGCCGGCCGCGGAGATCACGGCCGTCCCGCCGGCCGCCGCGGTCGCCCTCAGCGCCGTCCGTACCGGAGCAGAGCCGCGGATGCGTCCGTCGTCTCCCGGTCCGTCGGCCTCCGTGGCCGGTGCGCCTGCCCCACAGCCCACCGCGGCCGCGAGCGCGCGCGCAAGCCACGTCCAGGAGAAAACCGGGAACGTCTCCGCCTTATCGTCATCATCGTCACCGCGGGATCACCTGGACCGCGGGTGGCTCCGACGCGTGCTCTCGATTGGCGTGGCGGCCTCGGTGCTCGTCCTCCCGACCGTTGTGATCGTCGATACGCTGCGGGAGCGCAGCGCGGCGGCCACGTCGCGCGAGGCGGCCCGTGGCGCGATGCGCCTTCTCGACCGGGAACCGGATCTCGCCGGTCAACTCGCCGTCTCGGCCTACCGCACGGCTCCGACCTCGGCCGCGGCGGAGGCGCTGGTCAATGCGAGCGTCCGGCAGATCGGGCCGGCGACGGGAGCGATCCGCGATCTGCTGATCACCCCGGATGGTCGATATCTAATTATCATCGGTGACTTCGGCGGGTCGGTGTGGAGCATCATCGGTCCTGGCCGGGTGCGTCACGTTACCGACCTGCCCGCGGTGGCCGCAGCCACGGGAGATCGCAGCCCCCTCGCGGCCGGGATCGCCCCGGCGGCAATGGTGAAGGGCCTGCTCGCCGTCGCGCTGGTACCCGCATCCGGTCCAGCCATGGGGGTGCGGGCGTCCACGACCATGGTGACGGCGGGGACGGACCGGGTGATCCGGTTATGGCGGCTGGCCCAGCCCGGGCTCACGGACGACGGTGACCTTCAGTCGGCGATCAAAATCGGTCAGCGAGTGAGTCTGCTCGCCGAGTTGCGGGGACACACGGGTACGGTGGCGAGCGTCGCGGTGAGCGCGGATGGCCGGACCCTGGCCTCGGCGGGTGCCGATCGCGTCGTCCGTCTCTGGGACATCAGCCACCCGCGGAATCCTCGCGCCCTCGCCGAACTGCCCCAGCCGGCGGAGGTCACCAGCCTCGCCTTCACGCCCGACGGCGACTCGCTCGCCGTCGGGGGGGCAGGCCATCTCTCCGTCTGGGATGTGACCGCTGCCGGGCAACCGCGCCGCCGGGCCCACCTGACCGCGGCCGCCACTGTCCGCAAGCTCCTCGCCAGCCCGGACGGCCGGTGGCTCGCTGTGGCGAGTACCTCCGACGGCGGCTCGTTGACGGAGATCTATGGGCTGGACAGCCCCCGGGGACTGCACCGCCTCACCGCCATCGCGAGCCGACCGGGCCAGGCCGGTTCGATCGCGCTCTCCGCCGACGGGCGGGTCCTCGCTGTCAGTACCCCGGCCGGTCAGGTGACCCTCTGGGACATGCGCTCACCGTCCCGGCCGGTGCAGCGGGCCACCCTGCCGGTCGGCACCGCGCCGACGGCGACGGTCTTCGGACCTCTGGGACATGAGGGCGTCCTCGCCGGCGTGGCCGGTGACGCCGTCCGTCTCTGGCAGCTCGACCTGCTCGCGGCCGAGGACGAGATCTGTGCCAGGGCCGAGGGCCGCATCAATCGGGAGCAGTGGCGGACCTACCTCGGTCACCGGCGCTACGACCCGCCCTGTGACTGACCCGGCCGGCTATCGCGAGAAGTGGCGCGCGGCGCCGTAACCGGGGCCCTGTTCCGGGCGGCCCGTCCGGGACGTCCATCGCCACTGGACCGAGATGCGTCCGGCGACGTGCTCCCGGACCCTGGGCACCGCGTGCAGCCAGTCGGCCTGGGCCCGACCTCCCAGCACGATCAGATCACCGCCGGCCGGGGAGAGGTCGCGAGCGCCGGATGCCTCCGGGTCGTCGAGGATCCGTCGGCCGGGCGGCAGGTGGCGGGACTTGATCAGGAACGGTCGCCGGGCACCGAGGGTGAGGATGGCGATCACCGTGTCGTCGAGCCAGCGCATCTCGCGGTCCCGGTGGAAGGCGACGCCGTCGGCTCCGTCCCGGTACAGCGACAGGCCAAAGCCGTCGAACTCCACGCCGTAGGTCCGCCGCAGGGTCCGGTAGGCGTCGAGCAGGGCGGGAAAGGCGACCGGCTGACCCCGCGGGATCCAGGCGCTCATCCGTGGTTCGGTGACGTGGCGTTCGTAACGCCACATGGTTCCCTGTCGCCAGGGGATCTCGGCATGCAGGGTCTCGTATAGCTGGTCGGCGCCGCGTAGCCATCCGCGCGTGACGTCGGCCCAGGACCGGTCGTCCAGCCAGATCCGTTGCACCGACGCGGTGCGGTCGACCGCACCGTCGGCGGGCACCGCGGTGCCGTCGGTCTCGCTCGTCACCCGGCCGACGCTACCCGGCCGACGCCATCCGGACGGCCCGGTCCGGGGCCGGCATCTGGCGTAACCTGCGAGATCCAGGAGGCATATTCCGTGACGGTGAACAGGCGAGGATGACCGGCGCAGCACCCGACCCCGGGACCTCGACGAACCTCGAGAGCGATGTCCGTCGTCTTACCGGAACCGCCTTCACCAGAACCGCCGTAGTCAGGACCGAACGAGCCGCGCGATCGCGGCCGACGCCTCCCGGATCTTCTCGTCGGCCACCGGACCGCCCTCGGCGGCGGCGTGCGTCACGCAGTGCGCCAGATGGTCCTCGAGGAGCCCGAGGGCGACCGACTGCAACGCCCGGGTCGCCGCCGAGACCTGGGTGAGGATGTCGATACAGTACTTGTCCTCGGCAATCATGCGCTGTAGCCCCCGGACCTGGCCTTCGATGCGGCGAAGCCGAGCGGTGTAATCGTCCTTGGTGTTGGTGTAGCCGTGCATCCATCGCGCCTTCCCGTCCGGGTACCCCCCTACGGTACCCGGGCCGGTGCCGGTCGTCGGATTGGGATTCGGTGAGATAGCGGCGCCAACCGCTGACTGGAATTCGAACCGATGCTCCTCCCGGCGGTGACAGGTACCACGATCATCACCGTGGGTGAGAATTCTCCGCCCGTGCGGTATCAGTGGCGCGGGTCCTCCAGGACAGGTTCGGGTTGCCCGTCCACGTCCTGCCTAACTGCGCAGATGCCGCCCCGCTGGACGGGTACCCGGCACGGATCATTCCGGGCAAACCGCACCCGGCGCCTCATAATTGCGCCTGGAAAGTGCCGAGTGGTGCACTTTCTCGCCCTGGTGGCGGGGGTTGGTGGTGACGAGTGGGTTCGCCGCCGGATCAGCGGTCGACGTGGTGCGGTGGAAGATCGGCGAGGAGCCGTTCGATGTCCGGGTCCTCGTCCTCGGACAATGACTCGTCACCCCAACCGATCTCGCGTTCGTCGTCGAACAGCTCGTCGTCGCGCGGCTCTGTAGCGCCCATGATCTTCCCCTCGTGTGGCGCAGATTGTTCGCAACCGAGGTTCCGGCGCGGGATACGGTCTGCTGTCGCGGTCTGGTGTCGCGATCCCGACAGTGCTTCGGGTGAATCGTTTGCAGGATTGGATGCCGGATCGGACTCCGGCCGGGTACGGGTTAGGGCCGGCCGTTGTTCGGCGGGCTGCCCGGAGTGTGCTTATTACTCCCGATGGCCGCCGGCATGCTACCCGAGCGGGCGGCCACCCGGCCGCTCGGCCGCCCGCTCGCCGCCGGTCAATCTACGCCGCCGCTGCCGTCTCGACTGGGTGCCGCCGCCAAGGCGTGCCCGATTATCTCGACGACTAGGCGCAGGGTCGCTCGACTTCCCGCCAGGAAGGCATCCGTCTCCCGCTGGGACCAGGCAGAAGCAAGTATCCCGGGCTCCGGCACCCGGGCGGCCAGAACCGCCCGTATCGACGCCCGGTAGCGGCGCACCGTGATCGGTGGATCGCCGACCGGATCTTCGTCGTAGTCCTCGTCCCGGTCTAACAGGGCCCGGACCTCATCCAGGCGGCGAGGGGTGGGGGGCATGGTTTCCTCCTCCGTCTATTTGCTGCTCAGCAAATTAGACCCTAGCGAGGTTCTTGAGGAAGAGCAAAGTGGTTACGATGTTCCGCGTGGACGACGGTGAGCAGTTGGTCGGCATCGGGGACATCGCGTTCCAACTCAAGATCACTCGCCAGGCGGTGGACTACTGGACACGCAAGGACTCCCGGTTTCCGGCGCCCTTGCAGGTCATCAACGCGCCGATGGGTAGCGGTGCCAAAGGCACCCGGGTTTGGCGCAAGCGAGAGGTAGACGCCTGGATCGTGGAGCACTATCGGCGGCGCAAACAGTAGGCGTCCCGGCCATCGGCCGAGGTCACCGCATCAGGTCAGATCTGGCCGGCACCAGGGCTCCGGGCCGTCCGGTGGCGCGGCCGGTCCAGGGCGGCCAGAAATCGCCGCCAGTGGGGCGGAAGGGCTTCCGTTAGATGAGTAAGTCCGAACTCTGAGCTGGCTGTAGCCGGGCATGAAGAGATGGCTTCCAAGGCCATGGTGTGACGCAAGATCTGGAAACCCTCTCCGGCATCTCCCGGTCACCGCATCCGGGGGTCGGTGGGTGAGCCGCGGCGGGGAGGAGCTGGGTACTCCGTGCCCGGGCATGCCCAAGGCGTCCAGGCCGAGACGCCCGGACGCCTTGGGCGGATCCAGCGGCTGGTCAGGCCGCCGCGGTGCTGGAGGCCGGAGTCGACGTCGTCGAGGAAGCCGTGGCGGTGCCGCCCGACGAGGTCGAGGACGACGAGTCCGAGCTGGCGGAGCTGTTGGTGCTCCCTCCGGATGTCGCCTCGCTGCCGCTGCTCGTGGCCGTGGCGTCACCGATGTCCTTGGGACGGTGCTGCGCGGACCCGCCGGAGGAGTTGGACCGGCTGTCGTTCTTGTAGAAGCCGCTGCCCTTGAACACCACGCCCACCGAACCGAACACTTTACGAAGTCGCCCGGCGCAGGCTGGGCACTCCGTCAGTGATACGTCGCTGAAGCTCTGTACGACCTCAAGGTCACGCCCGCAGTCGGTGCAGCGGTACTGGTAGGTAGGCACGTGCTCCTCCCGGAGTTGGCACTCTGACGTGGAGACTGCCAACTTTAGCTTGTAGAGGGCCCGAGATGTTCCCCGGTGCCGTCGGTTGGTTCGCACCGTAGCGTACGACTCGGCGTGATGATGATCTTTACGTTGTGATCGTGGGACTCCGTGGGGACCTCATCCAGAACCTCTTGGTCGTGCAGGACGGCGATCACCGGAACGTCGGCGCCCACCCGGGCCAGCACCCGGTCATAGGAGCCCCCACCGTGCCCCAGACGCCGGCCCGCCCGGTCGACCGCGAGCGCCGGGATGATCACCACGTCGGCCTCGGCGAGAACCCCGCGGGGTGCCGCCGCCGGTGGTTCGCGGGTACCCAGCGCGCCAGGCACCAGTGTTCCGACGTGCTCCCGGAAGTCCAGATCGAGATCGGCGCGCAGGGCGGGCAACAGCACCCGCACCCCGCGAGCCAGCAGTCGATCAAGCAGCTCGGCGGTGTCCGGCTCGCCGGGCAGCCCCACATACGCCGCCACGCACCGCGCGGCCTCCACCTCGGGCAGCCGCTGGATGCGGTTGGCCAGTCGGGACGCATCCGACCTGGACAGCGAGCTCCGACGTAGGGCCGCGGATGCGCGGCGCTGTATCAGCAGCCGGGCCCGCAGGCGAGCCTTGGCCTCGCCGGCCTCGGGGCGGCCGCCGGGGGTTCGGTCGACACCGCCGTGACGGGGGCGGGCACGCCCCGGGTCCGCTGGCCGACTCCCGAGTTCGGACACCGGTCCGGGATGCGGACGGATCGTCAGCTCGACGGTGAGCTCTTCGTTGAGATCATCCGGAGGCCGGTCATTCCACTGCACACTGACAGCCTCCCGCAGGTTGGCCGCCAGCGGGCGGGTTGCCGCAGCATACGACACGTGAACGTGGGCGTGATGTTGGGTGGAGGGTTCTCAGGTTACAAATTGTGGTATTTATAGTCACTAGTAGTGATGTTGTCGGTTGGTAGAGGTGTTGCCAGTTACTGGTAGGGGTGTTGTCGGTGGTGGATCGGGTGGCATGAGGTGCCGCGGGCTCGTTCTCGGACCCGCGGCGCACGTCCGGGCGAGCGGCGGGCGGGACCGGCGGCCGCCGTGAGCTGTGCATTGCCTGTGCCGGGGCCGTGGGCGGTGCCCGTGGCCACGGACCCGACTAAGGTTTCGGCTATGCCAGTAACGAAGGCGGTAATTCCAGCCGCGGGTCTGGGGACCCGCTTCCTGCCGGCGACGAAGGCCGTCCCCAAGGAGATGCTGCCGGTCGTCGACAGGCCGGCTATCGAATACGTCGTCGAGGAGGCGTCCCGCGCCGGTCTGCGTGATGTCCTGCTTGTCACAAGCCGCACGAAAAAGGCGATCGAGGATCATTTCGATCGTGAGGCGGACATCGAGGCGGCCCTCGAACGGAAGGGCGACGATCTTCGTCTCCGTCGGGTCCGGGCGTCGGCGGAACTGGCCGAGGTCCACTCGGTCCGCCAGCAGTCGCCGCGTGGGCTCGGTCATGCCGTGCTCTGCGCGGCGGCGCACGTGGGGAACGAGCCGTTCGCCGTCCTCCTCGGTGACGATCTCATCGACGAGCGGGACCTGCTGCTCGAGGAGATGCTTGCCGTGCAGCGCCGCTTCGGGGGCAGCGTCATCGCCCTGATGGAGGTGCCCGAGGACCAGGTCTCCCTCTACGGCGTCGCCACGGTGGAGTCCATCGGCACTGGTACCGGCACCGGTACCGACGACCGGTACGGGATCGTGCG
This sequence comes from Frankia sp. CeTa3Moorea, assembly GCF_978021225.1. Classification (NCBI taxonomy): domain Bacteria; kingdom Bacillati; phylum Actinomycetota; class Actinomycetes; order Frankiales; family Frankiaceae; genus Frankia; species Frankia sp. CeTa3Moorea. The sequence goes on from NZ_CDXDOR010000117.1 coordinate 9,439, forward strand.
GATCCGTGACCTGGTCGAGAAGCCACCGGTCGCGCAGGCTCCGAGCAATCTGGCGATCATCGGGCGGTACATCCTCTCGCCGACGATCTTCGATGTCCTGCGGCGGACCGAGCCGGGACGGGGCGGGGAGATCCAGCTCACCGACGCCCTGCGGATCCTGGCGCTACGGGCGGTCGAACCGGCCGGTGCCGCGGGGGACACCGACAGCGACACTGCCGCTGAGCCCGTGCACGGGGTGATCTTCACGGGTCGGCGGTACGACACCGGCGACCGGGTGGACTACCTGAAGGCCGTCATCCGGCTCGCGTGCGAGCGCGCCGACCTTGGCCCCGAGCTGTACCCGTGGATCGAGGAGTATGTCGCGTCCGGCGGCCCGAAGGCAGCATTATCCTAATTTATCCATATTTTTCAAATTTATCCGCTTCATCGCTTGAGGGTCTTGGGATGTGCTGGCTTCTCTTCGGGTAGGCCTTGACGGCTCCGGCGACGACTCCGGCAAGGACCGGAACGCTCCTGGAACCGGCCAGCGCCCGGCGGTCGCGGCACGCCGTTCGGACCGGGAGGCCCGGAGCGGATGCGCCCCGTCCCGACCGCTGGAGGTACCCGAAGGTAACTGCGGGTAAGAGGTGCCCGGGCTTCGACGGCCGTAGCCTGGGTGATGCCGGACCCGGCGCGCGACGGGTGGTGCATCGAAGGGCAGAGAAATGGACGGGCGCCCATGACTTCGGTGGATGAACACCTCGAGCGGATCCTGGCGACGGTGCGGCCGACCCGCGCTCGGCAGGCCAGGCTGGACGAGGCGCACGGATGCGTGCTCGCCGCGGACGTCCGGGCGACGGTCGCGCTTCCCGGGTTCGACAACTCGGCCATGGACGGGTACGCCGTCCGGGCCGCCGACGTGGCCGAGGCGTCGGCGGCCACTCCCGTCTCCCTGCCGGTCATCGGCGACGTCCCCGCGGGTCCGGGTTCGCCGGCCGCGCTGGTCCCCGGCGCCGCGGTACGCATCATGACCGGGGCCCCGCTGCCCCCGGGAGCGGATACGGTCGTCCAGCTCGAGTGGACCGACGGTGGCTGCCAGACCGTCGCGGTCCAGCGGGCGCCGCGCCGTGGCCTGCACATCCGCCGGACGGGGGAGGACGTCGCCCCGGGCGCCCTGGTGCTCCCCGCCGGGACGATCATCGGGTCCGCGCAGATCAGCCTGCTCGCCGCGGTCAACGTGGCCCGCCCGCCGGTGCATCCCCGGCCGCGGGTGGCGGTGCTGTCCACCGGGACCGAGCTCGTCGAGGTCGGTACACCGCTGGGCGCCGGGCAGATCGTCGACTCGAACAGCCATGGCATCGCCGCCGCGGCACGGGAGGCCGGCGCAGTGGTACGCCGCCTGGCCGGGGTGCCCGACGAGCCGGACGCCTTCGCCGCCGCCCTGCACGGGGTGCTTCCCGACGTGGATGCCGTGGTGACGACCGGTGGCGTCAGCGTCGGGGCGTACGACGTCGTCAAGGAGGTGCTCGCGCGGACCGGGACCGTCCGGTTCGACCGGGTCGCGATGCAGCCGGGCAAGCCGCAGGGTTTCGGCCTGGTCGACGGTGTGCCGGTCTTCACGTTGCCGGGGAACCCGGTCAGCGCCCTCGTCTCGTTCGAGCTGTTCGTCCGCCCGGCCCTGCAACGGATGCGCGGTCTCGCCGGCACCGGGCTCCCGAGGATTGTCGTGACCGTCGGATCCGACCTGCGTTCCCCGCTCGGGAAGAGGTCCTTCCTGCGGGTGGGGCTGGAGCGGAGCGGGGACGGCGGGCGCCTGGAACCCGCCACCGTCGCCCATCTGGCCGGCGGGCAGGGGTCACATCAGCTCACCTCGCTGGCGGGAGCGCAGGCGCTGCTGATCATCCCTGAGGAGGTTACCGAGGTGTCGGCGGGCAGCCGGCTGCCGGCGTTGTTGCTCCCGGACGGATTGAGGGCCATTCTCTCCGGCATGGCCTGGGCGGTTGCGGACACTGCGGACGTCGATGCCCCGGACCTGGCTTCCCCGGACCTCGGCTCGCGGGCTGAAGCCGGCCGGGGGGACGCGGCCGCGGCCCGGGCCGCCGGATCGGTGCCCTGGTGACCGCCGCCCGGCTCACCCACGTCGACGACCGCGGCGCGGCCCGCATGGTCGACGTGTCGGCGAAGGACGTCACTGCCCGTACCGCGACCGCCACCGGGATGCTGCGGGTCATTCCCGAGGTCGTGGCGCTGCTGCGCGGGCAGGGGGTACCGAAGGGCGACGCCCTCGCAGTCGCCCGGGTCGCGGGGATCATGGGGGCCAAGCGCACGCCTGATCTCGTTCCGCTCTGCCATCCCATCGCGATCTCCGGCGTCACGGTCGAGCTGGACGTACGGGACGACGGTGTGGCGATCACGGCCACCGTCCGGACGGCGGACCGGACCGGCGTCGAGATGGAGGCGCTGACCGCCGTCGCCGTCGCCGGGCTCACGCTGCACGACATGGTCAAGGCGGTGGATCCCGCCGCGGAGCTGACCGGGGTGCGAGTGATCGCGAAGACCGGGGGACGCTCCGGAGACTGGCCTGCCGCCCCCCCGCCGGGCGCGGGGTCCGCGGAATGAGTGGCATGCGCCACCTTCCCGCGGGTGCCCGGGCCCGGGTCATCACCGTCTCCGACCGGGCGTACCGAGGGATCTATGCCGACCGGTCGGGCCCGTTGCTCGTCGCCGGGCTCGTCGAACTCGGTTTCGAGGTGGGCGCGGCGACGATCGTCCCGGACGAGCGGGATGAGATCGTCGTGGCGCTGCGGTCCGCCGTCGCCGACGGCGTGGATCTGGTGGTGAGCACCGGTGGCACCGGCCTCGGTCCCCGCGACGTCACCCCCGAGGCGACGCGCGAGGTGATCGAGCGGGCCGTGCCCGGACTTGCCGAGGCGCTGCGCGCGGCGGGTCGGGAGACCGTGCCGGCGGCGGTGCTCTCCCGCGGGCTCGTCGGAACCGTCGCCGCCACCCTGGTGGTGAACCTTCCCGGCTCGACCGGTGGGGTACGCGACGGGCTGGGCGTGCTGGCCGGGGTGGTGGGTCATGCCGTCGCCCAGCTGCGCGGGGCCGACGACCACGGGCACCCGGCCGCGGGGTCCGCGGGCCTCGCCACAGCCGCCGCAGCCCCTGGCGCAGCCGCAGCCGCAGCCGCAGCCGATGCTGCCGACGCCGGATAGGGCGCGACGGTGGGAGCTCCGGGTTGGCCGGCAGTCCTGACCGACGGACGGGTCCAGGCGCGGCCGCTTCGTCTGCGTGACGCCTCCACGTGGGTCGAGGTGCGGCTGCGCAACGCCGACTGGCTGGCGCCGTGGGAGGCGACCCCACCCGGAGTGATGATGGTCCGCGAGACCTGGGCGCAGCGCCAGACCCTCTCGATCTACCGTCAGATGTGGCACCGCCTGCGCCAGCAGGCCCGGCTCGGCGCCACGTTGCCGTTCGCGGTCACCTTCGAGGGGCGGCTCGTCGGTCAGGTGACCGTGTCCACGATCGTGCGCGGGGCGTTCAACAGCGCTCAGGTCGGCTATTGGATCGACAGCGAGTACGCCGGTCGAGGCATCACACCGACCGCGCTCGCGCTCGTCGTCGACCACTGTTTCGGGCCGGTCGGGCTGCACCGGGTGGAAGCGAATGTGCGCCCGGAGAACGCCGCGAGCCGGCGGGTGCTCGCGAAGCTCGGCTTCCGCGAGGAAGGGCTGCACCGGCACTTCCTCGCCATCGACGGCCGCTACCGCGACCACATCGGATTCGCGCTGACGACCGAGGACGTCCCCGAGGGCCTGGTGCACCGCTGGCGGGAGACCCGGTACAGCCGGCCCTGAGCGGCCGCCGCGCCGCCCGACGGTGTCGCGCCCGACGGTGCCGCCGCGCCTGAGAACGATGCCTGGATCCACGGCTCGCGTGACACGTTCCACTCCGGCACCGGGACGGTGTCGGTTACCGGACGTAGTCCCTTCTCGTCACCGCCCGTCGTTCCGGATCTCAATCCGGTGACAAAGCGAAGGTCCTGACCGGATGTCGATGTTCTCTACAAGGGCTTCCATAGGTCAGATGCGGTCCTGAGGGGTCCGCAGTGCGTTTTGACGACCACACATCCACCATCACCCATCCAGTTGCGGATGCGACACGCGGGCTCCGGGTCGGTGACCACGTGGATTTCGCTCACTAGCGTCGACTACGAAATCGCAATCGTTGGTGTCGAGAAGAGGCTCCTCATGGTCAGAGCGCCCGCGCCCGCCGCGCTCGCCGCGGATGGTGTGCGTCCGGTGGGTGATGAGTGGGACACGTTTCCCGTGGTGTTCCCTCTCCCCGGAAGCGGTGAACACCACGGAGACCACAGATCCCGCGAAATTGACAACGTAACCACAGGATCGGGTGGGAGGATGGGGGCGGGCGGGATCATGATGGTCGATGATGGGATCGACCAGGGTCGTGCAGGCGTGGTCCGATGAGCGCGTTGATCTGGGTGGCGATCGTCGCGGTCTGGGGATTCGTGCTGATCCCGATGTGGCTGCGCCGTCACGACACGACGGCGCAGCAGCGGTCCACCGAGCGTTTCACGGTTGCGAGGCGGGTGCTCTCCCGACGGCCACCCGGCCGGGGCGATGCCGTCGTCGATCGTTTCGGCGGCGATCATGACGGCGTCTTCACCGCGGGAGGAACGGGAATGTCGCACGCGGAATTCGATGGACCGGTCGACCTCGCGGAGCTCGGGGATTCGGTGTCCGCCGGGCCGTCCCGGGAGGCCGGAGCCCCCGGCGGGCAGCCGGTCGTCCCCGGGATGCCCATCGCGTCCGGCATGCCGATCATCGAGGACGCTTCGACCGGTGGCGCGCTGCTATCCGGCGGCGGGTCTGCTGGCGAGGATCCGGAGGGCGGGGGCTCGGAGGACGGACGCCCCAACCGCCCACAGTGGTTGGGTGCGCACCCCGACGACCCGCGGGCGGATGTTCCTCCGCGCGGTCCCGAGCGCCGGGCGGACGCCGAGCGTGCCGCCCTGATGCGGGTGCGTCGGCAGCGCCTGCTCGTCCTGCTCGTCCTGCTTCCGGTGAGCATCGTGCTGGCCGCCGTCCTCGGCGGGCTGTGGATCGCCGGGCAGTTCCTCGTCGATGCCGTACTCGGCGCGTACCTCGTTCATCTTCGCCGGTCGGCGCAGACCGCGCGGCGGCTGGCCGCCGCGCGTGCGGCGGTAGACCGGCGGATCGAGGCCGAGCGGGCCGCCCGGCGTCGGCGGCCCCCGATCGGGTCCTCCTTCGCCTACCGGCAGCGCCAGCCGGGACCGGACCCCCTGGCGGAGCGGGCTGGTCAGCAGCCGGTGGAGGAGCTCACCGACGAGGAGCTCGCGATCGCCGGCGCCGAGACGATCGACCTCGGCGCTCTGGTGGCCGGCCAGCCGGGGCTGGACGAGGACGCGGAAGGGGACGATCTCGCCCGGTTCGCCGGGTACCCCGAGACGGGCTACGGCGAGACCGGCGTTGCCGGCGTTGCCGGCGTTGCCGGCGTTGCCGGCGTTGACGGTGGGGACGTGGCCTCGGCCCGGCCGGCCATCCGGCCCGCGCCCCGCGTGGGCACGCGCTCGACCACCTCACGCCCCGGCCGGGTGCAGGTCAATCCCCCGGGGACGCACGGTGGGCTGGTGGCTCCCGCCGGGATCATGCCCTCGGGTACGGCGACGCCGGCCGGGCCGACGGCCGATGCGTCACCGGCGGGCGGGAACGTCGTGGGGGACACGTCCGGCGAACTCGACCCGCTGCTGCGACGGCACGCGGTGGGGAGCTGATCCGCGGGGCCGACGCTTGCGACTGCCCGGACCGGGGCACCGTCGGCTCCGGCGAGCGGAATCGGGAACAGGGCGATGTGGATGGGCCGCCCGTTCGCCCGGGCGGTGAGAAGTCGATCGAGACTGGTCAGGTTCTCTACGATGACGGCACCGGCCCCACCCAGAATCCGGTGGGCCGCGAGACTGACATCCTGCCCCGGTCCGGGTGTCCGATCAACGCTGAGCGCATCGATACCGACCGTCCGGACACCCGCGTCGACGAGGGCCCGCGCGGTGTCCGGCGCGAGATAGGGATGTCGTAGGTACCCGTCGCGGCCCCAGTGGACGGACCATCCTGTGACGATGAGGACGACGACATCGTGGGGAAACGGGCGGGTAAATGGGCCCGACAGCACCTCCGGGCCGATCGCCGTCTGTGGGCCGTAGCCCCGTGCATCCAGCAGAACCGCGGGTCCGGTGAAACGTTGTAGCGGAACCTCGTCGAGCCTGGGCAGCGAGTCGTCGGTGTGGAAGGGGGCGTCGACATGCGTGCCCGTCTGTGATCCCAGGTGCAGGCGCTGCACGTTGACGCCGGACTCGGCCGCGGTCAGTGCCGGTGACACGTCGACCTCGGGATCCCCCGGGTAGACGGGCATGCCGGTCACGATAGGTACCGACAGATCGATCAGCTCGGTGCTCACGAGACGATGATCTCCATCCGGTAGCCGCCCCCGGAACCCGGGGGCGGCCGAATTCTGGGGAGCAAGGAACGGTCCAGGGGCTGCAAACCGTGCTCGGGTCCCCAAAATTCGCTCGGGCGAGTCCGGCGAGTCGCTAGATCGTCGCTCTTCGTACAGCACGTCCGTGGACTCCACTCCAGGCATGCCCCGCATCCCAGGACGCATCACTCCCCGAGGACGTCACTCCTCGACCCCATCCGATGCCGCCATTACGGGGTCATGGGAGAGTCTGGGAGGAATAATCAGTGTGTCTGTGTATGGGCGCTGTCAGAGATAGGGGAGTCGTGGCTGGAGGTGACGACGCCGGGTGGACCTACGGCTCGGTGGTGCCGGACTGGGCGCCGCGGAACGTCGACCTGAAGATCGACGTTCCGCACTCGGCGCGGGTCTACGACTACATACTCGGCGGCAAGGAAAACTTCCCGGCAGACCGGGCGGCGGCCGCGGAGTTCACCAGGAGTATGCCCAACCTGCCCACGTCCATGCGGGCCAACCGGAACTTCATGGTCAGGATGGCCCGCGTCCTGGCGGCGGAGCACGGCATCCGGCAGTTCGTAGCTGTTCAGCTGGGG
>NZ_CDXDOR010000118.1:0-16087 GCF_978021225.1 Frankia sp. CeTa3Moorea
TCCCAGAACCCGGCTACCGCACCCTTCTGGTAGTCGCGCAGCTCCCAGCCGTCCTGGCGCAGTTCGATCCGGTGCGCCTCGCCGTCGACGTAACCGGCGAGATCCTCCGCCGGCCACCCGAGTTTGAGCAGCGCCTGCTTGAGCCGGCCGCGCTCGGAGGGGTGCACGGCGATCGTGGCGTCGTCGATGCGGGAGCCGAGCATCGGCACGACCTTCTTGGCCCGGGCCACCTCGACAAGCACCACCCGGTCGAGAGCACGCAACACCAGCCCGTGGGCCGGGTCGTTCTCCAGGCGCAGCCGACCGTAGCGATCCATCGTGTCGGCGATGTCGACAAGCAGGGCGTGCGGCACGGCGTAACGGGAGAAGCGAACCAGCGCATCGACAACCTGCTCGGCGTCATGGCCGGCGGCACGGGCGTTCCACAGCGCCAGCGGCGTCACCCGATAGGTGTGCACGTGCTCCGGAGACCGTTCGAGCTCGGCGAACGGAGCGATGGCCGACCGCGCCTCGGCAGCACTCGGATGCTCGACCTCAAGCAGCAACGTCTTGTCCGACTGGACGATCAACGGGCCATCCGTCACCCGCCACCGCCCTTTCCGTCCGCCGTAGGTTCCACCGTGGGTATCGACCCATCAGTGAACCACCAACACGAGCCGCCCTGCACCAATCGGTGCGGTCCGAGCCACCGGCGTCGCACCGGCACGATCACACCGGCGGCGCGCTGCTCGTTCACCGGCGCCCTTCGACGGTACAGCCGACCACCGACACGGTAACCAGAGGGGCCGAAGCCCGACTGAAACACCGCGGGTCCCGCAGGCAGGCAGGCAGGCGGGCACACCGGCACCGGCCCGCCCGGCTCATGGCGGATCGGCGAGATCCTCCGCGGCGGCCGACCAGTCCGCCGCCACCGGCGGCCCACCGAACGCGTCGTCGATGTCGGCGACGCCGGTCACCCGGTGCAGGACGAAACGACGCGGGCCGGCGCTGAGTTCGTCCCACGCGGTGAGCCAGCCGCCCTCGACAGCGGTGGGCCGCACGATCCGGTCGCTCGGCGCACCCTGCTGGTCGACGTAGCCCAGCAGCACCCGGCGCCGGTCCCGGACGGCTCCCTGCAGCAGCACCAGGATCAACGGCGCGGACCGGACGAGCCCGACCTCGATGCCGGGAACTTCGCCGGCCGCCCGGACCGCCCGTGCGCTGTCGTCGCCTCGGCGGACCAGCCGGACCACGTCGCGCAGCTGGTTGATCCGGGTGCCGGCCACGTCGACCGACGCCGCGCGGGGGCGCGCCGGCGTCCGATAGGCGGCGGGCCGGCGCAGCACCACCCGCCCGTCCGGGGCCTCCGCGACCGGTGCGAACCCGGCGGTGCGCAGGCCGACGAGCACCTCCGCGGTCGGCAGTGGGGAGATGACGATCGTCGGCGCGATCCGGCGCAGCCCCAACGCCTGGGTACGCCGGTTGGCGACCACCTCGGCGAGCAGCGCCGTGTCCTCGCAGCGCAGGTAGCTCGCGGCAGGACCAGCCCGCAACCGGCCGTGCCGCCGGGCGGTGTCGTCGATCAGATAGGTGAGGGCCTGCGGCACCCCGCCTCGACCGAGGCGGGCGAGCATCGCGTGGATGTCCTCCGCCACCAGGCCCGAGTCCAGGCCGCGACGCAGCGAGGCCTCGGAGAACCGGTAGACGGTGGCCGCGCCCGCGGACTCGACGTCCGCCATCCGCGCCAGCTCCGCAGCCACCCGGGGTACCAGCGGGCCCGGGGCAACCGCGGTGAGATCCCCCTGCAGCAGCAGCTCCTCGACCGGCTCGGGCAGCAGCGGCGCGAGCGCGTCGGCGAGCCTGGCGCACAGCGCGGGATCACCAGCCGCCGATCGGCTCGGCACGCCCGCGTTCCGCGCCGGATCGGCGTTCTCCGCGTCGAGCTGGGCGGCGAGTAACCGACCGACCGTGCTCAGCGCGCCCCGGCCGGTCAGCCCGAGCAGCTCGGCCTCGACAATCGTTCCGTCGATCATCCCGGCGAGCAGCGTTCCGCCGCGCCGCGGCGCTCGCCAGGTCAACAGGGCACGCAACGACTCCGCGGTCGGCACCACCCCGGCGGGCGCCGCGGCCAGCGCCCGCAGGACCTGGGCACGCAGGTCCTGCGCGGCCGGTCGCCGCACGTCCAGCGACAGGGGAGCGATCTGCCGGCCCCGCTCGTCCCGCTCGCCAACCAGCCAGGCGGCGGTCGACGAGCGCAGCCAGCCCTCGACCAGTACGGCCCACCGGGCAGCTACCAGGTCGGTGCCCCAGCGGTCGTAGGCCGTGGTCGGCACGTACTGGACGTCGACCCCCGCGGTCGTGTCGACCAGGCCGGCCGCCGCGGCCAGCTCCACCACGAAGGCCGCGGCCCGCTCGTCGACGTCGAGCAGTTTCGCGGCGGCCCGCAGGTCTCGCACGCTCAACCCGCCGGTGCGCAGCGGGGTGACCGGGCTCGCGCCCCAGGCGTCCAGCAGGGTGGTGACCCACCGGACGAGGGTGTCCGCCGCCAGGGCCGCCGCGGCGTCGGCCGCCGCCACCCCGACGACCTCTCCCTCGACGGCGGGCGGGTGCGGGTGCAGGACCCCGGCCGGATGCTCGCCGCGCACGACCAGCCCAACCTCGCGCGGCAGCTCGACGGTCTCCTCGTCCAATCCGACGAGCAGGCCGCGGGCGAGCAGCTCCTCCACCGGGGTCCGGGCCGCGGGCAACCCCAGCAACCGGCCCGCCTCCGTGGTGGCGCCGAGTGCCGGACCCGCGGCCAGCCGGTCCAGCAGCTGCCGCGCCCGGGAGGAGCAGGCGTCGATCCACTCCCGGACCCGATCCGCGTCCGCGAAGGCGCCGCTCAACGCATCGATCATCGCTTCCCGGACGGCGAACCCGGTCGCCGTCTCGTCGGCCGCGCCCCGGGGCACCGGCAGGCCGGCCGCGGTCAGGAGCCGGGCGAGCTGGGACTGCCGGTACGTCGTCAGGCAGGCTCGCACGGGACGGCCGAGCCCCAGCGGGCGCACGCCGAGGAGGTCGACGACCATCCCGGTAACCCGCAGCTCGTCGTCGTCGCCCCAGATGAGCCCGAGGTCACGAAGCCGGCCCACCGGCTCGGGCACCTCCGGATGCCCGCAGAACCTTGTCAGCTCCGCCAGGGACACCGGCCGGGGAAGGATCGTCAACGCCTCCAGGAGCTCGCAGGCGCCCGTGTCGAGACGTTCCAACGCGCGGGCCACGCTGACCCGGATCTCCAGGCGGGCCGCAAGCACCTCGAAGTCCGGTGGGGGCGGCGTCGCCAGGTCCGGCCGTAGGAGGAAGAGCCGGGTCAACGCCTGATCCGGAAGCGCACGCAACCAGTCCACGAGGGTCCCGGGCTGTCCTGAGGCCTCGGCGGCCGGCATCGACACCCTCACGACGGTAGCTGGCGCGGCGCCAGGCCGGCAGGGAGCCGTCGCTCAGCCGGGCCGTGCCGCGTCACCTGGGCGGATGCCGGATTCGCGACCGCGGCGGAAACCGGCACCGCGGCGACGGGTGATGGCCCCGCGCGGCAGGTCGTCGTGCCGTCCGGCCGCTCCACCGCCGATCCCGACCCGAGCCGTCCCCACCTGGTCGAGCACCCATCCGCAGCTGGTGTCCCACCGCAGCACCGCGATCGCCGGATCGGTACCGCCCGGCGGGGACAACACCGCGAACGCCCAGTCGGGTGCGCCGGTCGAGGTGCGGATGCCGGTGATGCGCAGACCATCCGGCGACACCCTGGACACCAGCGGGCTGTCGAAGACCGCCGCCGTGATCGCGGCAGCCTCGGCCTCGGTGGGCAGCCGGCCGGGTCCATCGGAGGCGTCCGGGAGCTGCCCGGCCCGGCCGTTGCCGGCATGACCCTGCCCGGCCCGGTCCTGACTCACCCGCCCCTGGCCGCCACTGTTCACGGTCAGGGGTGCCGCAGGAGAAGGTGCGGGTCTTGGACGCACGTGGCCTCCCTGGATGCTTTGGCAGGCCAGGACGCGCGCTCGGCCGAACGTCGGCGACCAGGATGCCCGAGACGGGCCTCTTCGCGGCGAGGTCGACGGAATGCGACAGACCTACCGATACCGATTTCACACGCCCGGGGCCATCGGATGCAAGAGGATTCGGCAAACTGGGCGCAACCAATTTCGCCGGGACCGCTTCTCCTGCTCCGCCGGCCCGGATGGTCCGCGTGGCCGAGGATCCGCAGGTTACCCGGACATTGATTCGATCATACTCAATGGAGGCCATAAAGCGACAAGTACGGCAACGATGACAACAATCGCTCTCTGGTCGGCAAACCTCTACGTTGTACGCCATCTTTGCGAACTTTTTGCGGGCCTGAGCCGCGAAGCCCCATCTCCGCCGACGGCGCCCGCCGGGCCGCTCCGACGGCCGCGGATCCAGTCAGCATGCCCTGACGACGCCAGGCCCTAACGACGCCGGTCGAACTGGTCCACGAGGAAGGACAGATGGTTCACCCGTCCCCAGTCCGCGACCCGGGACATCGTCCCGGCGTCACCGGGCAGGGCCAGTGTCCGGCCGAGCGAGACGCCGACGACGAGGACCGCCGCGAGCACCGCCGCCTGAATCGCGCTGAGTACCGGGTTACGGTGCTGGCGGCCCCCTCCGGCCGGGACTCGGGTACGGGCTCGGCTACCGGCCACGCGGCCGTGCGGGCGGGCCGGCTCCGGGACGGCGGCGTCACCGACGGCGGCGTCACCGACATCCGGCCCGTCGGCTTCAGGGCTCCCCCGCCGGCCCTGTCCCAGCGGGTCCACTCGTGGCCGGCCGGAGGCACCGCCCGGTGACATCCGGTTCGAGGGGCGCCGGGGTTCCCCGGCGGTCCGTGGGTCGTCGTCCCTGATCGCGTGCTGGTACCCGGTGAAGCTGACCTCGTCCAGTAGCCCGGAACCCGGCCGTAGCCCGGAACCCGGCCGACCGTCTCCCCGGGAGAAGCCGTCCGGGTCCGGAGGAGATCCCCGGTCCAGCCCGAACGGCGCGCGCGGGTCCGGGGGAGACGAGGAATACGCGGGTCGGTGCCGGAGGTCATCGGCCCCACCCGGCGGGGAGACACCCGCACCGCGCGGGTCATGCCAACCGCCGCGTGGATCGTGCCAACCGCCGCGATGGTCAGGCCGTTCCGCCGGCCTGGGCCTCCTGGCGGATCTCGTCGCCAGCGTGCTGAACGCGACGATCCGGCCCTCGGACGGCTGGCGGCGCCGGGGCGCGGCGGTTCCCTCAGCTGCCGGACCCGACCGGATCCGCCCGGTCCGAGCCGCGTTGTCGGGGAGGTCACGCACGGGGTCCGAGAAGTTCCGCGCCGGGTCGTGAACCGGACCGGCGGGTGGGCCGGGATCGGCGCCACCGCCCACCCGACCATGATCTACCCGATCATGATCCACCCGGCTGTGATTCAGTCGCGGCTGCGCGCGTGTGTCACCGTGCGAGTTCCTGCCCTCAGCGACCACCACCCGCCCCTTCCCGCCCCCGGCGCCCAGACGCCACGTCACCGCACCATCCACCGACGACATGAACAACGCCGACAATCACCACCCTACGAAGGTGGTCCAGGACAATCCCGACACCGACCACGGTCATATATCGCAATCTATCCCAGAGTATCCCTGCCAACACGAATCGGCACAGTCAGCCCATCGGGGGTCGCACCACTTTTCGGTGTTCCATCGGAACATTCCGCCCAGAACCAGGGCGGGCCGGGCTAACGCTTCTTGACCCGGCACACCCGTTCGAGGATGAGGCCGCCGGTCAGCAGCACCATCGCCGCGGCCAACCCGAGACCCGCGGTGAGCGCGTCGCCCCCCGCCGTCGGGAACTCCCCCGTGCGGGGCATGGTGTAGCCGAACACACCCGCCCAGAGGCCGGCGAGCGCCGCTCCGACGACGGAGCTCGCCTTGGCCAACGCGGCGAGCCGGGCGACCGTGAGCGGGAGGATCGGGCGCGTTCCCGGCCGCCCCTCCAGCCGGCGGCGGGTCAGGGATGCGACCTGGAGCTCGAGGGCGCCGATCATGAGAACCGACACCGATGCCGTTCGCGGCAGCGTGGGAATCGATCGGTACGCCCACCACAGGAGCAGGTACCCGAGTGCCCCGAACGCCACCGCGACCGCGATGAGATCACGCGCCCGGGTCGGTCTCACCTGGCCGCCTCTCCGGCATCACTGCCGCCGACGGCGGGATCGGTGACGGCACCGGCCCTGGGATCCGCCTCGACCACGAGATCCGACAGCGACCACGGGGTCCGGCGCAGACCGGCCGGGTGCTTCCCCACGGCCATCCGGGCGACCAGATCGACAACCCGCCCGTGCCCAGGCAGCGTCGCCTCGGGATCAACGTCCAGCCAGGGCACGCAGACGAAGGCCCGCAGATGTGCTCGGGGATGCGGCACGAGGATCTCAGGGTCGTCACTGCGCAGGTCACCGACCGCGATGACATCGACGTCGAGCGTTCGCGGGCCCCACCGGACGGCCCGGACCCGCGCGGCCCGTTCCTCCACCTCGCGGACGACCTCGAGCAGATCACGCGGGGGCGCCGGACGCACCAGGACGACGGCGTTCAGGTAGTCGTCCTGCTCAGGTCCACCGACGGGTGCCGTCTCGTACACCGGTGAGCCGGCGAGCACCCCCAGCGCGCGGTCGAGCCGGTGGACGGCGGCGGACAGCCGGCCCAGACGATCACCGAGGTTGGACCCGAGCGACAGCACCGCATGGTCCGGCCGGGTCATCCGGTCACCCGCCATCGGTGGCGACCCCCGCGGCCGCGTCCGGCGCGGTCACCGGCTCGACGCCGTCGACCCGGTTCCGGACAATCGTCACCGCGACATCGGCGAACGGAACCGCGATCGGGGCCGCGGGCTTGTGGACAGTCACCTCGGCCCGCATCACCCGACCGTCCCGCAGACAGGCGCGGACGAGTCGATCGGCGAGGGTCTCAATCAGATTCACGGGTTCTCCGGTAACGATCCCGGCAAGGGTCTCGGCAAGCTCGCCGTAGTGCACGGTGCGGGTCACGTCGTCGTGGGACGCTGCCGAGGAGAGGTCGAGCCACAGCGTGGCGTCGACGACGAACTCCTGGCCAAGATCCCGTTCCGCCGCCAGAACCCCGTGGTGGCCGCGAGCCCGCAGCCCCGACAGGGTGATCCGGTCGAGCGACGTGGCCCTCGGTCGGGAGGCGACCTCCGCTGCGGAACCCGTCACCGCGGAGCCCACGGAACCTCCCGGTCTTCCACCCGGCCGGCGTCCACGGCCCAGCCGGGATCGACCTCGGGTCCGTCCCCGCGCCGGTCACCATCGTCCCGCCAGGCGCGCACGACCCGCACGGCGTCGGCGGCCGGCCGGACGGCATGCACCCGCACGCCCCACACCCCGGCCGCGGCCAGCAACGCGGTGGTCGCCTGGGTGGCGTCGTCCCGGTCTGCGACCGGCCGGGCCGAGCCGTTCGCGCCCGCCAGTACCGAGCCGAGAAACGACTTGCGGGACGTGCCGACCAGCAGCGGCCAGCCGAGCGCGAAGAAGGCGTCGATGTGGCGCAGAAGCGTCCAGTTGTGCCGGGCGGTCTTGGCGAAGCCGATGCCGGGGTCAAGGATGACCCGATCCTCGGCGATCCCGGCGGCCAGCACGGCCTCGAGCCGGTCCACGAGTTCCGAGACCACCTCCGCGACCACGTCGCGGTACACCGCCCGGGACGCCATGTCCGCACTGGTCCCCCGCGCATGCATCAGCACATAGTGCACGCCGCGGTCGGCGACGAGACCGAGCAGATCGGGATCGGCGCCGCCGGACACGTCGTTGACGAGCACTGCCCCGGCGTCGACCGCGGCGGCGGCCACGGAGGCACGGCTGGTGTCGATGCTGACCCGGACGCCCGCGGCGGCGAGCTCGGCCACCACCGGGAGCACGCGACGCATCTCCTCGGCGGCGATGACCCGGGACGCGCCCGGTCGGGTCGACTCGCCACCGACGTCGACGAGATCCGCCCCGTCGTCGACCATCCGCAGCCCGGCCCGGACCGCCTCCAGCGGATCGAGGTAGGTACCGCCGTCCGAGAACGAGTCCGGCGTGACGTTGATGACGCCCATCACCCTGGTCAGGCCGCCCGGCACGAGGAGTTCCTCGACGGTCCCGCTCATGGGAGACCTCCACCGGACGTCGCGCCCAGCGGCGCACGGCGGTAGGCGTAGCGGTAGACCGGCCGGAAACCAAGATCGGCATACAGGCCCCGCGCCGCGGTGCTGATCTCTTCGACCTGCAGATACGCATGAGTGGCGCCTCTGCCCGCCGCCCACTCGGCGAGTGCCGCGATGACCCGGCGGGCCGCGCCCCGGCCACGGGCCACGGGCAGGGTCGCCATGCTGTAGACACCCAGCCAACGGTCGTCCGCGATGCCGCGTCCGACCGCCGCCGGTACGCCGTCCACGGTCAGGGTGATGTAGATGGTGGGCAGCCGCAGCGCCGAGAGCACCGCGAGCGTGCCGGGCCGCTGCACGTTGAATGTCGTCAGCACCTGGCCCGCGACATCCAGCCACTCATCCGTCGGCGTGGTGGTGACGGTCACCCCCACCGAGCCGGCAGCCGCCGGTGCCCGGTCGGCACCACGCACAAGGTCGGCGAGGGGCGCCGTGCAGACGTCGGTGGGACCGGTGTCGTCGTACCCGGCGGCGTCAAGGACCGCGCCGAGCCCGGTCGGCCGGGAGAAGGGCGTCAGCTGGAAGGTCGGCGGCAGACCGGCGGCGGTGTAGAAATCCCGCACCGTGGCGAGCGCCGCGGCGAGGTCGGGCACGTCACCGCGAGCCCAGACCGAGTTGCCTCGCCGGGACGATCCGGCGGACTCGCGCAGCACCCACCCGGCCCGTTCGACCTGGCGCAACGGCGGCCAGGCCCGGTGCGCCTGGTCATCGAGCTCACGGGCCAGGGACGCGTCGGCGGACGGCAGGTTTGCCCGCGGCCCGACTAGTGGATCGGCGGGACGCCGCGCCACGCGGTCATCAGGCACGGCGCGCCGACCACGGCCGGCCTGGTCGACACCAGCTGCGCGACCTGCCGGCCGGAAAGCACGTCGGGGAGCCATCGATCACAATGCCGAGGCTACCGACCCGAACGCAGGGATGGACGACCCGAACGCAGGGATGGACGCCGGCACCGATCGGACCAACATCGGGCCCCCCAGCTTCACCTTTTCGGTAATCATGACGAGATGTCATGATTACAAAGCTATTGCCGCCTCGTTCCCGTTCTGGAGCGGACCGACGGCGGGCCGCATCCCGGCCTCCCTCGGCTCGTCGCCCGGGACCCTCCCGGGCCGGGGCGATGATCCGCAAGCCTGCGCCGCGCGATCCTGTCGGTCCTGCCAGCGCCCCCCTTCCTCGTCCCGCCACCGCCGACCGGCGAACTCCACCGCCGCATCGCACCGCCGCCGGCTCGCCCGCCAAACATGATCGGCAGAGGAAACCTCCGGGTAACACCACGCAGAGCCACGATGACAGGAACTTTGCGCACCAACAACCATCACCCTTCGGCGCAGCCTCCCTCCTACTATTGACAAAGCGAGACACGGGCCAGATCCGGTCGGACCGACCAGAGTGACCGGAGCGACCGGCCGGCGGCAGCGAGGCCGTCGCACGACCGCCGGGAGACTTCGGCCGTTGATCGCTGGATCCGGCCGGACCGCCGTCAGGGAGGATGGCGGTCGCGGCACCGATGCGGGCGTGTGGTCTCACTGTGCGCCTCCGGTCGGTCGCTTCTCACAGTGGGCTCTACCCCCACTACCTTGTCGCCACGGTCACGACCGTGGTGTTATCTGAAGGAAGGACGCGCGGCATGCCGCAGTCGAGCGGATCTTCACCGACGCGCGGGCCCGACCCCGAGGCCTGGGTCCCGACGAGCCGGTCGGCCCCTCTCCCACCCTGGTGGGCGACCACCGAGTCGATCATCATCCCGCCGGCGCGCACCCCTCCGGACGACCACCCCGAGGACTACGAGCCGGCGCCGCCGCCCCAGCCTTCGATGACGAAGTCCGCAACGAGCCCCACCGATGTGTCACCGGTACCTGCGGGCACGCCATCCTTCGGCACTGTGAGCGAAGCACCCTTCGGCGCTGTGAGCGGAGCGATCCCGGCGCAGCCGACACCGTCGTCGGCCCCCCACACCACGCGCCTTGGCGCCCCGGCCCCCGGCGCCTCGGACCGCAGACAGTTCCATCGCTATGCGGGAGCGGCGGTCATGACCGCGATCCTCGCCGAGGGACAGATCATGGAGGTCTCGGACGTCCTCGCGGCCAGTCCGGTCCAGCTCGCTCTGGAACGCGCCGACGATCTGCTCGACGACCTCCTCGACGCGCACGAGGCGACCCCACCCGCGCACATCCTGGCCCAGACCGAGCGGTTGCGCCGCGGCTTGGAGCGGCTCAGCCGGCGGTCCATCCCCGCCGGCGACGCCCACCGGCGCGACGTGCTGCGGGGGCGGGTCGCCGTGCTGGGTGCGGATGCGGCCTTCAAACTCGGTGACATCGAGACCGCGCGGTCGCTGACGTCGCTCGGCTTCCAGGCGGGGCGCTCGGTGGGTGAGGGTGCGCTTCGCGGCTCGGCCCGGGAAGTCGCGGCCGTCAACGAGTTCTACGCCGGCCGGCCCGACGAGGCGCTCCGCCTTGCCCGGGACGGGCTGACCCACGTCAGTGGCGGTGCCGTGCGGGCCCGACTTGTCTGCCAGGAGGCGCGTGCCCTCGCCGCCCTCGGTGACGTGCGGGGCGCGGCCCAGGCCCTGGACCGGGCGTACGACCTGGCGGACGCCATCCCGGCAGACCGGTGGGGCCGTCCTGGTCCGAGTTTCGACCAGTTCAATCCGGTCGAGGTGCCCTACAACGCCACGACGGCCCTGTGTCTGCTCGGCCGTCCGCAGGCCGCCCAGGAGCACGCGGATCTCGCCATGCCGAAGCTGGACGGGATGAACGCCCCGGGATTCCGGTCGGTGATCCGCCTCGATCTCGCCCTGGCGCTGGCCCGGCAGGGCCGCCTGGAACTCGACCAGGTCTGCGCGCTGGCCACCGAGGCGATCCAGATCTCCTGGGGGCGAACCGTGGCCTCCGTCTCGGGACGCGCGGATCAGCTGCTCGCGGCCACCCGGCCGCACAGCGAGGTGCACCAGGTGCGGGACCTCGCGGTACTCATCCGGGAGTGGCAGCGCTCCGCGGCGCGGCAGCGGCCCGGCGGGCGCGCGGTTCCCGTGCCGAGCCCGTCGGTCTGACGCCGGCCACCGTACGAGGACCGTACGAGGGTGGAATGGCCGACGGCGGGCGCCCTCCGGCGGGCTCGCCGGACCACGCGCGGTTCACCGCGGAGCGGACTCGCCGCGCCCTCGGCGCGATCTGCGCTGAGGCCGGCCTGGACGACTCGGGCGCCGTGCTGATCAAGAGAACCGGGAACGCGGTGTACCGGCTGCCACGGGCCGGCGCGGTTGTCCGGATCATCGGATCGGCCGCGATGGCGCATCGGGTGAGCAAGGTGGTCCGGGTGGCCCGCTGGCTGGCGGAGAACCACGTCCCGGCCGTCCGGCTGCTCCCCGGCGTGCCGGCCCCGGTCACGGCGGCCGGCTTCCTCGCGACGGTCTGGGCCGACGCGACGCCACCTGGCACCCCGCCCGGCGGCCCGGCACCGGACACCACGGAGCTGGCCGGCGCGCTGCGCGGTCTGCACACTCTGGCGCCGCCGGAACCGCCGCTGCCACGCTGGGATCCCCTCGACGACGTCCGCCGGCGATTATCCGACGCCGAGGCGCTCCCCGAGCCCGACCGCCGTTTCCTGGAGAAGATGACCAGCCGGGTCGCGGCGGCTCTGCCCACCATCCGCTACGCGCTGCCGCGGGTCGTCATACATGGGGACGCGCATCTGGCTAACCTCGTGCGGGCCGCGGACGGCCGCGCGCTGCTCTGCGACTTCGACGCTACCTGCCTGGGGCCGGCGGAATGGGACCTGATTCCCGTGGCGGTCGGCCGGCTACGCTTTGGTCATGATCCTCAGGCCCACCTCGACCTGGCCCGGGGCTACGACTTCGACGTCACCACCTGGGACGGGTTCGCCGTCCTGCGGGCGGTCCGGGAACTGAAGCTGGTGACGAGCGTGGTGCCGATCCTGGGGAGCAGCGCGACGGTGGCCACCCAGTTCCGGGTCAGGATCGACAGCCTGCGCTCCGGCGACACCGGCGTCCGCTGGTCCCCCTACCGTTGACGCCTCCCTCATCACCCTCGCTGTCAGGACCCCGGGGAGGAGACGCCCCCGCCGCCGGCACCACACGAGGCACACCGTTTCCACCGGCCGGGCCGTGCGGTCCACGGAACCACATGTCATTCTAGTCAGACCTGTCGGGCCGGTCCGGCGGGTCACGTCCACGTGCCGGACGCCCGGCTCCGAGCGGGGGCTACCGGCGCGGACCACCGTCCTGGGCGTGGTCGTCAGATCACCCCGGCCTCATGGCTTGGGTCGCCCGAACGGAGGGGAGGCCCTTGAACACGACGGAGGGAATGCCCGCCCCGGGGATCAACCAGGTGGCGTGCTGCCCGGAGAACAATCATGAACGATGATCCTCGGGAGATCGGCGCCATCCGGGTCGGCGATGGCGGAGATCGGGACCCCGCGCATCCCGGGCCGCAGGAGCGTGGCGGGCGCGTCGGGTCCCCGTCGCCGACCACCGAGCAGCCGTCCCGTTCGGCGAGCCGACTGCCGGCAGTGACGGACACCGGCCGGTCGTCTCCCGACCGAGCCGACCCGGGTCACTGGCAGACCGGTCCGGCGCAGCCGCGCTCCGCCGGTGCCGCCGGTTGGACGGTCGACGGCCCCTACCGCCCCGAGCCGGCGGCATCCGCCTTCCGGCCGGGCACCGCCGCCCCGACGGCGTCCCCCGCCGTCTCCGACACCTGGCCGTCGATGCGCCGCGTTGATCCGATGTCGGCCACGGGTTCCGAGGCAACAGGTTCCCACCCGGCCGGCTCGGCGGGCTGGACCGATCGGGGCACTCTCGGGTCCGCGGCCATGAACCGTCGAGGCACGGAGAGTGCCAACGACAACGGCAGGATGCTGCCGATCGAGACCCGCACCTTCGATCCGCTACTCGACCAGTTCCCCCCGAATCCGGGCGGAGTGTTCGGTCAGGCGTACCCGCCGCCCCCGCCGGGGGAGACCCGGGCCTGGCGGGGCGATCCGCTGAACCCGCCACCGCTGAACCCGCCACCGCCACCGTCCGACCCGTACGCCCAGCCCCCGCCGCCGGGCCCGCCACCGGCCCCGCGGGACGAACGTCATGATCCGTGGCGGAGCACGCCGCCGGTGGCGCCGGCAAACTCGTCCGCTCTGGAGGAGACCGCCGCGATGAGACGGGCGGACTTCGACCCCGCCGCTCCCCGGCCGTACGGCGAGATGGATGGGCGATACGAGACCTATCGGCCGTCGACCGAGTATCCCGCGCCGCCGCCCCCCGGCCGGTCGAGAACCGGGAGCAAGGCGGCCCGCGGCCCGCACACTGGCCCGGCCCGCACGCCCACCGAAGCCGGCCGCATCCCCTCCTGGCTGCGCGATCCCGAGCCAGCCGGGTCTCCCGGCGGCCCGGCGGGACCGGGTCCCCGGGAGACGGGTCCCCGGGAGACGGGTCCCCGGGAACCGGGAAACGGCCGGGCGGGGCTCGCCACCAGCGCACTGCTGCCCGCTCCCCCGGAGACGGCGTCCCGCGGCTGGCGCAGGCTCGTGTACCAGGTCTCGGCGGGCGCGGTGAACCCCGGTCCGTCCCCCGACGAGGTTCGCGACCGCCGGCTCCTCGCGCGCATCCGGAACCCGCTGCACGACTGTCACCGCATCGCGGTGATGTCCCTCAAGGGCGGCGTCGGCAAGACCACGACGACGGTGGCGGTCGGCTCCACGCTGGCCAGCCTGCGCGATGACCGGGTGGTGGCGATCGACGCGAACCCGGACCGTGGCACCCTGGGTTCCAGGGTGCCACGCACCTCCGCCCACACGGTGCGCGAGCTGCTGGCGGACGCTCCGCGTCTGCACCGGTACGTGGACGTCCGCAGGTACCTATCACAGGCCGACTCGAGGCTGGAGGTGCTGGCGTCGGCCAACGATCCGGAGCTGTCGGACACCTTCGGGGATGCCGACTACCGGGCAGTCGACGATCTGCTGCAACGGCACTACTCGATCCTGTTGACCGACTGTGGGACGGGCATCCTGCGCAGTGCGATGCACGGGGTGCTGGAGCTGGCCGACACGCTGGTGATCGTGAGCAGCGCCAGCGCCGACGGCGGGTCCAGCGCGAGCGCCACTCTCGACTGGTTGGACGCGCACGGCTACTCCGACCATGTCCGCGAGGCGGTCGCCGTGATCTCGATGTTCCCCGTCCAGGGCGAGCGGGTCGACGTCGACACGCTGGAACGGCATTTTGAAGCCCGGACGCGACGGGTGGTCCGGGTCCCGTTCGACCCGCATCTGGCCGACGGGGGACGGATCGTGCTGTCGAGCCTGAAACGGGAGACGCGGGCGGCCTATCGGGAGATCGCCGGCGCGGTGGCCGAACGCTTCGGCGAGGAACGCCGCGGCTACCCGGGCGGCTGACGCCGCTGGCACCGCCGGCTGCCTCAGCGGCCCAGCACCTCAGCGGCCCAGCACCTCAGCGGCCCAGCGCCGCCACCGCCGTCCGCACGCCGGGACGACGCAGTTGCCGGGCGATGGTGGTCCGTCCCTCGATGAGCCGGGTGAACAGCCCGAAGGCGCCCGGGCCCGCCATGACCGTGTGCATCGCGCCCGGCCGGCGGGTGAACGCGGCCAGGACCTCTCGTCCCGCCGCCATCTCGGGGCCCAGGATCGTCTCGACGCGCGCGGGATAGGCGGCCAAGGCGTCGAGCGCCGTGGCACCCGGGCTAGGCGCCGTGGTACCCGGGCCAGTCGGCCTTGTATCCGTGACCCCCCCGGCCCGGGGCACGCCCGCCCTCGCGCGACCGACACCCACACTCGCCGCGGCGGCCGCCTCCCCGGCGAGCCGACCCGACCGTAACGCGAACGAGATGCCTTCGCGTGTCCACGGATCCAGGAGCCCGGCCGCGTCCCCCGCGACCAACACCCGGCCCCGACGCAGCGGGGAGCCGACGGCCCGCACCCGGGTGAGATGTCCGGAGTCATGCTGGCGCGGCAGGTCGGTGAGCCCGAGCCGGTCGACGAACCGGGTGTAATAGGCGCGCAGCGCGGCGCCCTCGGCACGATCACCGATCACGCCGACCGTGAGCACCCGTCCCTTGGGGAACACCCACCCGTAGGAACCCGGCACCGGCCCCCAGTCGATGAGCATGCGCCCGGCCCATCGCGCGGCACGCGCCGGGTCGGCGACAAACTCGCCCTCCAGACCGACGTCGACCTGGTCACAGCGGACACCGGCATAGGTGCCACAACGACCCGAGGTGCCGTCCGCACCCACCACCACCCGAGCGCGCAGGCCCGCCCCCGCGCGGAGACGCACGGTCACCCAACCGTCATCCTGATCCCCGGCGTCCTCGGCGATCCCGGCCTCGCCCGGCCCGGTCACATCCCGACCGGTCCCGCCCGGCCCGCTCTCGGTCAGCCCCACCACGTGCGCACCGGTCCGCACGGTCGCGCCGGCCGCAGCCGCCGCGGCCAGGAGAGCGGCGTCCAGATCGGATCGCATCACCATCGACATCCAGGGACGGCCGCCGGACCGGCCGCGGGTGACCTCGAAGCGGCCGTCCCAGGTCATCGTCAGGGAGCTGACGCCGGCTCGGACCAGACCGGTCAGTTCGGTGCCGAGATGATCCGCCGAAAGGCCGACCAGGCCGCCACCGCAGGTCTTGTAGCGAGGTACCGCCGAGCGTTCGAGCACGCACACCCGGGCCCCGGCGTTCGCCGCCGCCCGCGCCGCGCTGCCACCGGCCGGGCCCGCCCCGACGACAATGACGTCAAAGGTGTTCTCCGGATCGTCAACCCTGCTCACGGCGCTTCATCCTCCCGGACACGGCCGGGCCCGGGTGTGCGTGCTCGAACGCCCGGCGGTACCTCGCCACAAGACCTGCGG
>NZ_CDXDOR010000119.1:0-1947 GCF_978021225.1 Frankia sp. CeTa3Moorea
GGAGGGTGGGGCTGTGCCCGGAGGATGGGCTGTGATGGTGCCGGCCGGCGTCGTGGGCGCGCCACGCCGCCCCGTGCGTGTGGCGTTGCCGATGACTGCACCGATGTCCGTGCGGTGCCGCGCTGTATGCCGTATGGAAGAACGATGCAGGAGGAACGCGTGGCGGACGAGCGTCGGCCCTTCGCCGACGACAGCGGGACCCCCGAATCGGTCTGGCAGGGATGGGATCCGGGGTGGGCGGAGCTGGATCTGACCGTTCCGCCCACGAACGCGGTGATCGTGGCTCCCCACCCGGACGATGAGGTGCTGGGCATCGGTGGCCTGATGACCATCCTGTCCACGCTGAGCGTGCCGCTCACCGTTGTTGCGGTAACCGACGGTGACGCATCCCATCCCGGATCTCCGACGCTGTCGCCGGCCGAGCTTGCGCGGCGACGGGTGGCGGAACAGCATTCCGCTCTCGCCGAACTCGGACTGGCCCAGGTGCCGGTGCATCGGGTCGGCCTGCGCGACGGGCGGGTCGCCGGGCACGAGGAGCTGTTGGCCGACCAGCTGGAAGCGTTGCTCACCGCCGACGGGTGGCTGCTCGCAACGTATGCCGGGGATCGTCATCCAGATCATGAGGCGACGGGTCGGGCGGCGGAGATCGCCGCCGCGCGGACGGGCACCCGGCTGCTCGAGTACCCCGTCTGGACCTGGCACTGGGCGGTGCCGGACGACCCGCGAGTTCCCTGGGCCAGGGCGCGACGGGTGCATCTTCCTGTCGATGTGCAGCGGGCCAAGCAGCGAGCGGTCGACTGCTACCGCACCCAGATTGCCCCGCTTTCAGCCCATCCGGCCGATGCTGCGGTGCTTCCGGCCGAGGCCCTGGCGCGGCTCCTGCGCCCAGCCGAGACGGTCTTCGTCTGACCGTTGCGAGTCATGAAGCATGAGTAGGCCCCTTGCTCGCAGCCACCTGTTGCCGGATGGCGGCCCTACAGCCGGAGCGGGTCTTCGAGCTCACGTCCGGTTGCCCATGCGGTGACACGGGCAACCTGCCGGTCGAGGCCGGGGTACTGGCCGGCGGAGGAGACCCGCGCGTACACCGCGACGGCTCCCGTGGGGCGTTCGACGGCGGACGGCTCGACCAGGATCAGCCGCCCGACCCGGCGCGCCGGTACGGGCAGCTTCCCTTCCCGAAACCAGCGGTAAGCGGTGACGTAGTGGACACCCTCACGCTCCGCTCACTGCTTCAAGTTCACTCACACATCACTTACTCAAAAGCCAGCAGGTCGCTGCCCCGCGGGGACATCTCCCGCAGCGGCAGGCCGCGGTCGTCGAAGGCCGCGGTCGTCGAAGGCCGCGGTCGTCGAAGGCCGCGTCGTCCGCTCCGGTGATTCCGAAGACGGTCGGCCTGGTGTCGATCCAGCGATTGATCAGCCAGTGCAGCAGGTTGATGGTGACGACCGCCGGAGCGACGATGGCGGCGACCCCGGGAATCGCCGGCTCCAAGGCCAGGGACAGCACGATGCTCGTGATGCCGTTCTGCTGGGAAGCGGCCAGATAAACCCGGTCACGTCGGGACATGCGGTGGGTGAGAAGGTAGCCGACGAGACCCTGTGCGGCGAAGGCTGCGGCTCCTAGAGCGGCCCCGTGCACAAAGGCGATTCCGTCGGAGAGAAGCAGGCCGAGCGCGATCGCCGCCCCATAGAACGCGACCCGTACGGTCCTCTCCACGAGGTGGGGGAAGAAGTCGTCCCCGCGCTCGGGGAAGAGCTTGGCATCGGGACGGAGGATCAGCCCACCGATTGCCACCGCCAGCATGAGAAAGAACCCTGCTCCTACCATGATCAGGCCCGCTGTCAATGCCAGGGCGCTGGTCGCGTGTCTCTTGGCGCCCCCCCACAGCAGGGCGGTGAGGGTGGCGAGGCCGAGGTTGAGCGCCAGGCCGACGAAGAAACCGCTGAC
>NZ_CDXDOR010000119.1:2120-16218 GCF_978021225.1 Frankia sp. CeTa3Moorea
GTTGAGCGCCAGGCCGACGAAGAAACCGCTGACTCCCGACGGTCCACCGAGATCCGGCGTCATCGCGGGCTGGTCCTTGACGAACGTCGAACCGACCGCTGTGACCAGGGACACGGTAAGGAGTACCGTCACGGGATCGTCGAAGGCGGCCCAGCTGCGCAGGAGATCCTGACCGCGTTCTGACATTCGTGAACCCGAGGTGAGCGTGGCTACCGACAGGGGATCGATCTGGGCGACCACCACGCCGAGAAGGAGGTACAGCGGGTCGCCGAGCGCGAGGGCCAGGACGCCACCGATCAGCAGGGCCTTGAGGGCGACGCCCACGGTGACGACGAGCGCGATCCGGCGGATGTCCGCCCAGGCCGCGCGGGCGATCCCCAGCGTGGCGCCGTACAGGCCGACCGCCAGCAGCACCGCGATCGCCGTCCGGTAGCCGTGCATCTTCGAGATATTCGGCAGCTGGAACAACTGAAACAGCACGCTGAGCGCGACACCCACCCCGATCAGGCCGACCAGGGATGCCAGCTGGCTGATGGGCTGTTCTCTCTGGAGCGACCTCATGGCCCGGTCTGGTTCCAATGGTGGAACGGCTGTGCCGGTCTCCCCGCCGGCATCCCGGCGACCGCGGGGATGCCGGGATCCGGATACGCGTCCGTGCCCTGCGTGTGGAGTGACGGGATAAGGGCGCATCGACGTCTGAACAGTGACTGAAGGCCCTGCATCGAGCTCTCCCTCCCCGTGATGTTGGACGGCGGAAAGTAGAGTTCTCCTCCTACTCGTCATCGCCCAGAGTAGTCGCCGTGCAATGAAGCCCGTGCAATGAAGCCCGTGCAATGAAGCGTGCAGCCGACATCCGTAGGTTAAGGCCAGACGCCGCACCGGTTCAACCCCAGGCTGTGGTTGCCGCATGATCAATTGTCATGGCGATTTTTTTGCCGGGTAGTCGACGAGGACGGCGTACTGGCCGTGTGCCTATCCCGCTCGTGCGATGGCACCTCGTGCGATGGCACCTTCGTGCCCGTGTCCGCGTTCGGCCTGCCCGGCCGCACCTTTCGTGGCGGGCGTCAGCGTCGGATGGTGCAGATGAACCGTATGATGCACGTGCCGTCCGGCGACCCGGGCGATACCTCGCATTTCTTTGTGTAGGTGTCGTCCGCGCGGGCGGGAGGGGCATCGGGAGGACGTTCCAGGGGGCATGGCCCGGTTTTTCAGCATCAGTGCTGGGGCACGCCCCGGAATCTTGATGCTTCTTGACATTTTTCCGCAGAGCTGTGACATGTGCCTAGATACATAGCTGTCCGCGCTCGTATCGCCTACCGGCGGGCGGCCCTGACGCCGAGGCCGCCGCCTCCGCCCGCAGGATCGGATGGCGGACGACCGATGGTCCCGTGCCCAGGGCCCACGGCCCACGGCCCACGGCTCCACGGCTCCACGGGTTCGTGGGTTCATGTTGCGCACAGGTTTCGGTGGGGGTCACTGGTTGGCCCGCGGGGCTCCCGCAGCTAGTGTTCGGGGAGTGGAATCGTGGCTGAACGCAGCCGGCGTCGAGGGGACCGGCGCCAGTCGGGAGCCGATCATTCGCTACTGGTAGGCATCCCCGGGTCATCCGTGCCCCGTCCCACAACTCCATACCGATGCCGCTCACACCTGTGCGGGAGAGTCCCGGTCGCTCGCTGGTCGGGACGCCGAAGGAGCAAGCTCTCCCCATAAACTCTCAGGCCCCCAACCGCCGGGTCAGGCAACTCTGGAAAGTGGACGCCGTGGGGTGTCCCGCCGACGGTGAAAGCCGCGTTCCCCGCCCGCAGCTCCCCGGACTGCCGGCGGCGGCGCCGGTGAAGCTCTCAGGCCTATGACAGAGGGGGAGGCCCGCCGCGGCGCCGGCATGATCCGTCGTCGCCCGACCTCCGGAGCAGTCATCATGCCTGACGTCACCGAGTACGACGACACCCCCTATGCCGATGGACCGGCCACGGCCGCCACAGCCGCCACGACCGCCACGACCGCTCCCGCGTCGTCGCACGCGCGGTCGGGGGCGCCGCGGCAGGGTAGCGCCGCGGCGGTGGGCAGGAACGGTGCGAGGCGGCTGCCCGCCGCGGCCATCCCGCGGTTTGCCGATCGGCACATCGGCCCGGACCCGTCCTCCCAACAGGCGATGCTGGATGCGCTGCGCGTGGAATCACTGGCCGCGCTCACTGATGCGGCCGTCCCGGCGAGCATCCGTGACCAGGATCTGGATCTTCCCGCGGCGCTGAGTGAACCCGCGGTGCTCGCGGCCCTACGCGCGTTCGGTAGCAGGAACCGACCGGTTTCCTCGATGATCGGGCTGGGGTTCCATCCCGCGGTGATGCCGGGAGTCATCCAGCGCAACATCCTGGAGAGCCCCGCCTGGTACACGGCGTACACGCCGTACCAGCCGGAGATCTCCCAGGGCCGCCTGGAGGCGTTGCTCAACTTCCAGACGATGATCACTGATCTGACCGGCCTGGCGGTGGCCGGAGCCTCCCTGCTGGACGAGCCGACCGCGGCGGCCGAGGCGATGCAGATCGCGTTCCGGACGGCGAAGGGTTCCCGCACGACGTTCCTCATCGATGCCGACACCCTCCCGCAGACCATTGCGGTGGTCGCGACCAGGGCGGAGGCGCTGGGGATCAACGTGGTGGTCGCGGATCTCGCCGCCGGACTCACGGCCGTGGGCCCGGCGGAGCTGGATGCGACCTTCGGCCTGCTGCTGTCTTATCCCGGGCCGGCGGGCGTCCTGCGGGATGTGCGGGGTGTGATCGCATCGGCGAGGGAGCGCGGCATCGTCGTCACGATCGCCGCCGATCCGCTGGCGTTGACCCTGCTGCGGGCGCCTGGTGATCTCGGCGCGGACATCGCGGTGGGGAGCACGCAGCGGTTCGGGCTACCGCTGTCCTTCGGAGGCCCGCACGCCGGCTACCTCGCAGTGCGCAAGGGGCTGGAGCGGTCCCTGCCGGGGCGGCTCGTCGGGGTATCGGTCGACGCGGACGGCGCACCCGCGTACCGGCTCACCCTGCAGACCCGTGAGCAGCACATCCGGCGGGAAAAGGCGACGAGCAACATCTGCACAGCCCAGGTGCTGCCCGCGGTACTCGCCTCTATGTACGCGGTCTACCACGGCCCGGAGGGCCTGGCCGGGATCGCGCGTCGCCTCCACGGGCACGCGGTGCGCCTCGCCGAAGGCCTGCGCGCCGCCGGTGTGACGGTGGTGCACGACGCGTTCTTCGACACCGTCCTCGCCGCGGTGCCGGGCCGGGCCGCCCAGGTGGTTGCGGACGCGTTGGCGCGGGGAGTGAACCTGCGGCTGGTCGACGATGACCACGTGGGCATCTCCTGCAACGAGACGACGGGCCGGGCCGAGCTGGGGGCCGTCTGGTCGGCCTTCGGGGTGGGCCCGGAGGCCACGGCGGGCATCACTTGGACCGAGACCGAGACCGAGACCGAAAGCGGGATCCGAACCGGGGCTCGGACCGGGCCCGTCGCGGCGGCGAGCGATCACCTCATGGCCCGCGCGGACCAGGCAGATCAGATGGCGGACGAGCTGGTGGCGCTGCCCGCCGAACTGGTGCGTACGGATTCCTACCTGCAACATCCGGTGTTCCACGACCATCGGTCGGAGACCGCGATGCTCCGCTATCTGCGTCGACTGTCCGATCTTGATCTGGCTCTCGACCGGGGCATGATCCCCTTGGGGTCGTGCACGATGAAACTCAACGCGACCACGGAGATGGCCGCGGTCACCTGGCCGGAATTCGCCGACATCCATCCATTTGCCCCGCTGGGCCAGGCCGCCGGATATCTCGCGATGATTCAGGACCTGGAGCGTTGGCTTGCGCAGATCACCGGGTATGCGGGGGTTTCCCTCCAGCCGAATGCCGGCAGTCAGGGTGAGCTCGCCGGGCTGCTCGCCATCCGGGCCTATCATCGCGATCATGCTGTTCCCGGGTCCGTGGTGCGAAACATCTGTCTCATTCCCTCCTCGGCGCATGGGACGAATGCGGCGAGCGCCGCGATGGCGGGAATGCGGGTGGTCGTCGTCTCCTGTGACGACGACGGGAACGTCGACCTGAACGATCTGGCCCGCAAGGCCCGCGCGAACGCGGACGCGTTGGCGGCGCTGATGGTCACCTACCCGTCGACCCATGGTGTGTACGAGGAGGGCATCGGGCAGGCGTGCGCGATCGTGCATGAGGCCGGCGGCCTGGTGTACGTAGATGGAGCGAACCTCAACGCTCTGGTGGGGCTCGCCAGGCCGGGGCAGTTCGGGGCCGACGTGAGCCACCTGAACCTGCACAAGACGTTCTGCATCCCGCATGGTGGCGGGGGTCCGGGGGTCGGCCCGGTCGCCGTGGTCGAGAAACTCCTACCCTATCTGCCGAACCACCCGCTGCGGCCGGAGGCCGGACCGGCCACCGGAGTGGGCCCGATCTCGGGATCCCCATGGGGCTCGGCCGGAATTCTCATGATTCCGTGGGCCTACATCCGGATGATGGGTGCGGATGGCCTGCGCCGGGCGACCTCGGTGGCCGTCCTGAACGCCAACTACATTGCCCACCGGCTGCGTCCGTACTATCCGGTGCTCTACGCGGGCCGGGACGGGCTGGTCGCCCATGAGTGCATTCTGGACCTACGGCCGTTGACGAAGATGACCGGCGTCACCGTGGACGATGTGGCGAAGCGTCTCATCGACTACGGTTTCCATGCTCCGACCATGTCTTTCCCGGTTTCCGGAACACTGATGGTCGAGCCGACGGAGAGTGAGGATCTCGGCGAGATCGATCGTTTCTGCGACGCGATGATCTCTATTCGGGCCGAGGCGGACAAGGTTGGAGACGGTATCTGGCCGCGGACCGACAATCCCCTGAATAATGCTCCGCATACCGCACAGATGGTTACCGCCGACGAATGGTCGCACGCTTATCCGCGATCGGTGGCGGCCTATCCCGTCGCTTCGCTGCGGGCCGCCAAGTACTGGCCCCCGGTACGTCGGATCGACGGCGCCTATGGTGATCGCAACCTGGTCTGCGCCTGCCCACCGGTGGGATCCTTCGCCGTGGAGCCGGTCGACGAGCAGATTCTCGCCGGGGCCCGCTGAGGACGGGATGCTGACGCGGCCGCCGTCGATCTTCTCCATCGCGGCGGCGGCCGATGCGAGGCCGAACGGTCCCGCTGGGTAGTCTGCCACGACCTCCAAACCCTTCCCTGGCGGAAGAGTTCAGAAGTCGAACTCTTCGTGGCGTAAGGATTATCGGTCGTCCGGTCGTCCGGTCGTCCGGTCGTCCGGTCGTCCGGTCGTCCGGTCGTCCGGTCGTCCGGTCGTCCGAGCGGGGTCGAGCGGGAATGAAGTGGACTTGAAATTCCTGTTACCGGTCTTGACCATGGATCATGTTCGCCCAATAGTGGTGTACTGACTGTCATAACGGGTCATTCGGCGATGACACTCCGGCAGATCGCCGCTTGAACAACAGGAGGTCACGGCGGATGGATCCTCGGATGGAAAAACAGCTGGCAAGGGCCCGGCGGGTGGCGGTCGACATCGGCCTCGGTCCGGCGCTGAAGCTGGTGCGTGACAACGTCGTCCCTACCGCCCGCCGCAATCGCAGCGACGACCGGCATCTGGCGCTGCTGCTGTCCTTCGTCCTCCGGGAGGACTCGAACTGTATCGACGTGGGCGCGCACAAGGGTGACGTTCTCCGGATCATCCTCCAGCACGCCCCGGGAGGCCGGCACGTCGCCTATGAGCCGTTGCCGCACATGGCCGCGGCGTTGACCACCGATTTCCCGGCGGTGGAGGTACGGCAGGCCGCGCTCGCCGACCAGCCGGGGGTGCTGCCCTTCACCTACGTCCGTAGCAGGCCCGCCTACAGCGGGCTGCGTGATCGGGTGCCCGACAGCGAGGACGTCGAACAGATCGAGGTCGCGGTCGAGACGCTGGACGACGCGATGCCGGCCGACTACCGGCCGGCCTTGATCAAGGTCGACGTCGAGGGGGCCGAGTACGGGGTGTTCAAGGGCGGCCAGAAGCTGATCGGCTTCAGCCGGCCGTATCTCGTCTTCGAGTTCGGTGCCGGTGCCCGGGACTACGGCACGACGGCCGACGAGATGTACACGCTCGTCGACAGTGATCTCGGGCTGCGCATCTTCGATCTGGACGGCGACGGTCCTTACACGTTGCCCATGTTCCGGGCGGCCTTCGCGTCGGGGGCGCACTTCAACTTCGTCGCCCACCCCTGACCTGCGTCGCGGAAACGTCCGCGACGGCGGTCGTCAGCCTGACTTGCCGATCATCAGCTCGTAGTGGTCCGGGCGAGGCTCGCCCTTCGTGACCGCCCCAGCCGGGATCCGTCCGAGCGGGGCGGATCCCGCACAATGAGTGGACAAATGATCAGATAAGAGTACCCATCAGGCTTCAAACGCTCCTGTACGAAGAGCAACCATTCGATACGGTTTCAGCAGGTCGCGGCGTTCGACTCGTCGTTCGACCCGCCGAAGCCAGGCGGGTGGGATCAGTGTCGCTGTGGGTGCCGTGAGCGGCAACGGAATGCCGCAAGGCACCACAGGCGTACGTGGCCGGTACGCGTGCCACCCGCATGTTCACACTGAGAGGCTGCTCATGGCCCGGTCCTTCCGGGGCGGCTGTTCACCGCCAGCCGGTCCTGCATGGTCGACAGGTCCGATTCCCTCGGTCAACCCGACAACGAACGCCCATCGACGGCATCACGCCCAGCCGGGCGACGCACCGGTCCGGACCTCCCGGCGGACCCCGGCACCGCTGCCACGCCCGCTGTCCCGCACGGATCCCGCGTCGCGAACCGAGGGGTGATGCCGGCTCCATCGTGGCGGCGCGCCTGGCGTAGCCACGTCTGGCTCGTCTATCTCTGTCTCGGTCTGATCGCCATCCTCGTCTACGGCCAGCTTCCCACGACCGGCGGCCCACGCGTCGTCCGGCTGGTCATCTACCTCTGCCTCAGCACCTCGGCCGCGGGGGCCGTGTTCCTCGGCCTGCAACGCCAGGAGCTGACCGACCGACGTCCCTGGTTGCTGATCGGAAGCAGCCAGGTGATGTACGCCATAGGCGATGGCGCCTTCTACATCTTTCACTATGTGCTTGACATCACAGACTATCCGGCCTTGCCGGATGTGTTGTATCTGGGCCACTACCCGCTGCTCGTCGTCGGTCTCGTTCTGCTGACCCGGCGACGGACCCAGGAACGGGACATCGCCGGCCTGCTCGACGGGTCGATGTTCCTGCTCGCGGCGGTTCTGTTGTCCTGGCTCTACCTGATCGCGCCGCAGGTGCGTGCGGGCCAGAAGCTGTTCGTCGGCGTCACCTCGGTGGCCTATCCGGCGATGGATCTGGCGCTGCTGGGGGTGGCTATCCGTCTCGTGGTGGGGCACGGGAGCCGCCCACCCGCCTTCTTCCTGCTGGCGGGCAACCTGCTCGCCATCCTGACCGCCGACGCCATCTACGTCGCGCAGCAGACGAACGGGGCCTTCGAGGTCGGCAACTACCTCGACGCGATCTGGTTGACGGGCAACCTCGCCCTCGGCGCCGCCGCGCTGCATCCGACCATGGTCGACCTCACGCGGCCGGCGCCCCCGCGTGCGCAGGCGCGCAGCGGCTGGCGCCTGGTGGCACTGTCGAGCGCCGGGCTGGTGGCTCCCACCGTGCTGGCCGTGCAGGTGATCCGTGGTGATCTACGGGATCTGCTGGTCGTCGTGGCCGTAAGTGCGATCATGATGATTCTGATCATTGTTCGGATGGCGGGCCTGGAGGCCGACCAGCGGCGTCTGGCGATCACGGACGGGCTGACCGGCCTGCGTACCCGCCGCTATCTGGAGGCCGAGATGCGGTTGGCGGCCGGTCGGGTACGACGCACCGGATCCGGAATGGGGCTGATCCTCGTCGACGTCGATCACTTCAAGTCGGTGAACGACCGATTCGGCCATCCGGCTGGTGATCAGGTGTTGACGGAGGTGGCTCGGCGACTGCTGGTCGTGACCCGTCCCGGTGACGTCGTCGCCCGTTACGGAGGTGAGGAGTTCGCGCTGCTCACGCTGAATGTCCGGGGAGGCGCCCTCGCCGATATCGCCGAACGTCTGCGCCGCGGCGTCGGACGGGAACCCGTCCGGATCGTCGTGCCCGCGCTGCGAGTTCTGGACCCGCCGGCCCGAACGGGGGAGTCCGGGGCGGCGGGGTCTACCGAGCCGACGAGGGCGCGCGGCCAGGCCCGGTCGGGTGCCGGTGTCCGGGGAGACAGCGGCGAGGAGTCTCTGCTGATCGCGGTGACGGTCTCGGTCGGAGCGGCGGCCCTCCCCGATCACGCGGACGACACCTTCGCGCTCGTCGCAGCCGCGGATCGCGCGCTGTACGCCGCGAAGGCCGCGGGACGGGACCGGGTCGCGATCGGTTCCGCCGGATCGGGCCACGACGTCGGTGATCATGAAGTCGGTGAAACGGCTGGTTCGAGTAGGCAGCCCCCGGCCCCGGATGCCGTATCCGCCGCGGTGCCCTGGCGTACGCGATGGTGAGCGCGGCCACGGCGGTGGGCAGGCCGGCGAGTGCCGCCCGATCGTCCGTCTTCGGGATGGCCCGGTCGCGCGCCGGTCTTCCTTCCGTGGCCATAACCGAAAGAGAGTAGGACGCCGTGAGCGATTCCGCCCATCCGGTGGCATCGGCGGGCCGTGCGGGGGTAGTTCTTTCGGATCGGTCCCGGAGCAACCGCTCCAGGTGCTTGGTCGGGTACCCTCCGTGGCGCGGCGGGGTCATGTGTCGTGCTGGTGCGGCGCCGAGTGTTCGCTCCTTGTCCCGGAAGCGGTGGTTGTTCCCCTCGAGAAAGATGGGGAGTGACGGACACGGTCGTAAGACCGATACTTTGACGCTCCAGTACCTGCATGTGGCGGACCGGTCGTTCCCGGGTGGTCGAGAGGCGGAAGCGGTGAACCGGAACACGCGGGGAGGTACCGGCGACGACTCGGGCGGATGAGGCGTTGTGAACGGAGGTACCCAATCGTGCGGTCCGGGGTGGCTGGGGGATTCCCTACCCAGCCCGTCTGATACCGCCGGCAATGCCGCACCAGATCCCCATCTGGACGTCATCACCGGTACGGGCTGTCCGTACCCAAGAAAGGTCACGAGAGAGGGGCGTCCGTGCGAACGCTCGAACCCACCAGCCTCGACCTCGACTCGATCGAGGTCGACAAACTCGCCAAGGGCATCACTCTGAGTCTGCTCATCCCGGCCCGTGGCCCGGAGGCGGCTCGAACTCTCGGCGACATCATCGCACTCAACCGGCAACGCTGGATGCAGGAGCGCAGCGTGCTGGACGAGATCGGCGTGGTTGTCGACCCGTCGTCGGACGGGGACGAACATGGCCTGATGCGCATCGCGACCGACGCGGGCGCCAGCTGGGTCGTGCGTGGAGAGTCGGTCCTGCAGCGCCACGCGGGCCGAGAGGCCACCACGACCGGCGGCAAAGCGGGCGCGATGCGTAGTCTCGCCTACCTTGCATTCGGTAGTCGGCTCATCTTCCATGACGCCGATCTGGAAAGCTACGATCCATATACAGTGGGTGTCCTGGCTGCCGCCGTGACTGCCGATAACGCCCCGCTTTTCGTCAACGGAAGTTCGCGTAGAGTCACTGGCGACGGGCAGCCCGGGGGGCGAACCACCGAGATGCTGCGGTCGCTGTTGTCGAAACAGCTCGCCAGGTATGTGCCGTCCATCACTCGGACAATCCAGCCCCTGATCGGGGAGTTCGTCATCGACGCGGACGTCTTTGCGGCGCTGGCGTTCTCGCGGGGGTACGGCGTCGAGACGTCACTGAAGGTTCTGGCGCTCGATCTGCTCGACTACTCCGATAGTCTCCAGATCGAACTACCGATCAAGTATCAGGTCGGCCAGCATTACCACAGCCTGGTCAAACAGTTCCATGAGATTAGTTTCACAATCGATGTCCTGGAGGCGTACTTTCAGCGTCGGCGGGTCGACCCGCACGTCGCCATCTGGCAGATCGCCGACAACTACGACCTGCTTTTCCCGGGTCGTACGTATGCGTTGCACCGGCCGCCGGGCTACGACGACACCGACTTCGTCCCGCGGCTCGGCTTCTACCAGCCGTTGGCCACGGCACCGGCTTATCAGGCGCGGTTGCCGGAGATCAAGGGTACCCGTCGGGTCGCGCTCGACGCGCTGGGGCGGCGAATGCGGACCTCGGCCTGACCGTCCGGCGGCCGGTCGCCGGACAGTTGAACCGCTGCCGCCGACCGGCCGACCGTCGACCACCAGACCGTCTGGTCGGCACCGGGTGGCTGGTCAGCACCGGGTGGTCACTCCGCGGCCGGCCGGCCGGCCGGCGGGACGGGCATCACCGTGGCGAGGTGGTACCCGCCTCGCCACACGCGGATGATCGCGTCCGCCATCTGCCGGTCGAACAGATCGTCGAGGTCGTCGAGGGCGGAGGGGAGGTGCCCGAACATCTCCAAGGAGATGAAGCCGTGCAACTGGGTCCAGACGGCCAGGCACACGGCGAGTCCCGCGGCGTCGATCGCGACGTCGTGGTCGCGTCCCCAGGCTTGTAGGCTAGCGCGCATCGGCGGGGTGAGCTGGGCGTCCACCGCGGCGGCGTCGATCATGCCGGCCCTGGTCGACTCGCTCATGCAGCGGAACAGCACCGCGACCGCGCGGTGCAACTGTGTGATCATCCGGTCGTTGGTCGACGTGGCGCAGGGGATGCCGGGGCCGAAGATCAGTCCGTATTCCGTCGGATGGTCCAGGGCCCAGCGGCGGTGCGCGCGGGCGACTTGGAGCCAGCGTCGTAGGTGGTCGTGCGGATCGGCCGCGTCGAAGGCCGCCTCCAGGGCCTCCGCCAGTGAGGCGAACCCGTCCGCGACCAGCTCGGCCAGCAGGACCTCCCGGCTGTCCACGTAGCGGTACAGGGCCGATGGGGCCATGCCCATCACCCGGGCGATTCCCCGTAGGGAGAGCGCAGCCGGGCCGTGCTCGGCCAGCTGGGCGCGCGCGGTCTGTTTGATCTCGTCGAGAGTGGCCTGCCGCAGTCGTTCGCGACGGGGAACCGGACTGCTCACCACGGTCATGGTGGGTCTCGACGAGAACGCTGTCAACTTTGCGAACGGATGCGTCTTGACACGAGCAGCGATCGCGAACACTGTTCTCTTCAGCATCGCCTGCTCTTCGGAGGGTTCCGTGTTTACTCCGCTCGTGGCGCTCGTGACGCGCCGCCCGCGTCTGGTCCTCGTCCTCACGCTTCTCGTGCTGCTCGGCGCCGGTGGGCTCGCGGGCGATGCCTTCGGCAAACTCCAGGCGGGGGGGTTCGACGATCCGGCGTCGGACTCCTCCCGGGCCGAGGACGTCCTGGACGCTCGCTTCCACGGCCGCCCGAACTTCCTCCTGTTGGTGACCGCCCGGGCGGGCGATGTGGACGACGCGGCGGTCGTCGCCGCGGGAAAGACGGTTGCCGCCGATCTCGCCGCCCAGGCCGGGGCGAGGGACGTCGTGTCCTACTGGACGGGGGGCGGTCCGGCGCTGCGCTCGAGGGACGGCCGGCAGGCGCTTGTCGTCGCCAGTATCCAGGACGATGACCAGGCCGCCGACATCGTTGATCATTACGAGTCGTGGGGGGACGCGCCGGGGGCGGTGACGGTCCGGCCGGGTGGGGCCGCGACGGTCGGGGAGGACATCAGCGGACACGTCTCGGCCGACCTCGCCGCCGCCGAGTCGTTCGCCATTCCCATCACGTTGGCGTTGCTGGTCATCGCGTTCGCGGGCGTGGTTGCCGCCTTGCTGCCGCTGGGTATCGGGCTGCTCGGCATGCTGGGTGGCTTCGCCGCGCTTTCGGTGATCGGTGATCTCACCGATGTGTCGATCTTCGCGGTGAACCTGGCGACGGCCCTCGGCCTGGGGCTGGGCATCGACTACTCGTTGCTGATGGTCAGCCGGTTCCGGGAGGAACTGGCGGCGGGCCGGGACCGCGCCACCGCGGTGGAGAGGACGGTCCGCTCGGCCGGCCGGACGATCTTGTTCAGCGGGGCGACGGTGATCGTGGCATTGGCCGTGATGCTCGTCTTCCCGCCGTTCTTCCTGAAGTCGATGAGCTACGCCGGGATCTCGGTGACCCTCGTCGCGATGCTGGCCGCCGTCGTGGCCCTGCCGGCGCTGCTGATGGTGCTCGGCGAGCGGGTCAACGCCTGGGGGATCGGCGGCCTGCTCGGGCTCGTGCGCCGCCGCCGCGCCGGTCGTGCCCGGCGCGGCGCGGCGATCGGGCCCGCGGGCGCGGCGGGGCCGGTGCCGATTGGACCGGCGCCCGTCGGGTCGGCGCCGGTCGTGGTGCGCGAGGCGGCCGACTCGCCGTTCTGGCGTCAGGTCGCCGGCACCGTGATGCGCCACCCGGTACTCACCGGCCTGCCGGTAATCGCGGTTCTGCTCGTCCTCGGGGCGCCCTTTCTGCACGTGAACTTCGGCACCCCGGACGACCGGGTGCTGAAGCCGGGCTCGGCGGACAGCCGGATCGTCGGTGATGCCCTGCGGGGCGCGTTCGCCGCCGACATCGGCGGCGCGCTCGACGTCGTCGTCCAGGCCGCCGGGCCGGGCATGATCGACCGGTCCGCGCTCGCTTCCTACGCGACCGCGCTGTCCGAACTGCCGGACGTGGCCCGGGTCGATAGCGCCCTCGGGTCCCACATCGACGGGCGCCGGGTCGTACCGCCCGGTCCGGCCAGCCGACGGTTCGCGATCGCCGGAGCGGATTCCCTCCAGGTTGTGCCCGCGGTGGACTATGCGTCGGACCGGGCGCAGGCTCTCGTCCGGGCCGCGCGTGCGGTGCCGGCGCCCGTGGGGACCAGTGTGCTGATCGGTGGCGCATCCGCCGTCCTGGTAGACGGCAAGACCACGATCGCCGACCGTCTCCCGGTCGCCCTCGGGCTGATCGCGCTGGCGACCTTCGTGCTGCTGTTCCTGTTCACCGGCAGCGTGCTGCTACCGGTGAAGGCCATCGTGCTTAACGGGCTGGTGATGTGCGCCGTGTTCGGCGCCTCGGTGTGGATCTTCAGTGACGGCCACCTGTCCGGGTTCCTCGACTTCACCCCCGGCCCGCTGGACACCTCCATGCCGGTCCTGCTCTTCTGTATCGCCTTCGGGCTCTCGATGGACTACGAGGTCTTCCTGCTCTCCCGGATCAAGGAGGCGCACGACGCCGGCGCGCCCAACACCGAAGCGGTCGCCACCGGGCTCGCCCGGGTTGGGCGGATCGTCAGCACCGCCGCCGCGCTGCTCGCCGTCACCTTCGTCGCGTTCGGTACCTCGTCGGTCCGGTTCATCCAGATGTTCGGGATCGCCACCGCGCTCGCGATCGTGCTTGACGCCACCCTCATCCGAGGGGTGCTGGTCCCCGCCTTCATGCGGGTGGCCGGCGACTACAACTGGTGGGCCCCTGGCCCGTTGCGGACTCTGTATCAGCGGTTCGGACTGCGCGAATACTCCGTCCCGGAGCAGGTCGGGGTCAGAACCGTTCGAAGCCGCGCCGACGCTCCCAGTCGGTGACGGTCCGCTCGTAGCCGGCGAGCTCGACTTCGGCCGCATGGGCCAGATGGGCGACGACCCGATCACCGAAGGCGGCCCGGGCCACCGCACTGGCCCGCCACCCGTCCACCGCCTCCCGCAACGTCGCGGGCAGCCGTGGCACGTCCGGCATGGTGAAGGCGTTGCCCATCCGTCCGGGTTCGAGCGGGAGACGGTGCTCGATGCCGTAACGGCCGGCCGCGATCATCCCGGCGACGGCGAGGTAGGGATTCGCGTCACCGCCCGGCACCCGGTGTTCGACGCGCAGCCCCGACCCGTCGCCGACCACCCGTATGGCGCAGGTCCGGTTGTCGCGTCCCCAGCTGATTCCGGTCGGAGCGAAGGAGCCCGGCGCCAGGCGCTTGTACGAGTTCACGTTGGGTGCGTACAGCAACGCGAAATCGGCCATGCAGGCGAGCTGCCCGGCCACGAACGAGCACATCAGCGCGGACATCCCGGCGGTGTCGTCGCGAGAGCCGGGGGGTGGGAAACCGGGGGGTGCGG
>NZ_CDXDOR010000120.1:0-15997 GCF_978021225.1 Frankia sp. CeTa3Moorea
GATGGAGCCTCCCCGCCCGCGAAGTCCCTCCGCCCCGGCTCGTCCCCGGGGTGCCGGCTCGCGGGTGGGGAGGCTCCATCACACGCGAGGAGACAGACGCATGGGGTGAACCGACCCCGGCACCCCGGTGGGCACACCGTTGGACTGGCGCCGGGCGGCCTGCGCCCCCGCGGCCCAGTTCGCCCGCGACGGCGCGGAAGTCGTCATCCAGTACCGGTATGCCGGCGAGGTCCACGAGCTCCGGATGCCCGGCGTCATCTGGTCCGGCCTCCTCCAGGAGGCCCGCGGGGCCACGTTCACCACGCTGACCGCCGAGTGGACGGAGTGGGCGGTCGCCAGCGGCCTGGTCCGCCACGTGGACGGCCACGTTGACCTGCGCTACGGCTAGCTGGGCCTCCGGGACATCCGCCTGCCCGCCACGATCTGGGATCAGATCCTCGCCGCGATCCGCGCACACGCCATCGACGGCCTCGACCGGTGACGGTCTGGCTCCAGCTCTGCAAGGACTGCAACGGTTTCGCGGTGCGGATCGGTGTCTACGCGACCAGCTACGGCCGTCCGCTCACGCTGATCTCATACCGCCCGTTCGCGGCGAGGTGGCGGACAAGCGCGCCGCGCTCACCCGTCTCGACGACCACCTGAGCGGCGCCTGACCGGACCACTCCCCCACGGTGGCCCCGGGCGCGTTGCTACACCCGCGGCGATTCACGGCTTTCGAGCGCCCCGATTGCCGCCATGGGGGGCTCGGCCCCCCAGCAGACATCGCGGCTGGCGGCGAAGCCAATCGAAGATCGGCAAGCAAGCGGAACCAGCCCGTGGGCGCGGCAGGGATCGAACCTGCGACCACTCGCTTGTAAGGCGAGCGCTCTCCCGCTGAGCTACGCGCCCGGGAGATGACGAGGTCAACTAAGACTACGCAGCGGCGAGCCCCGGCGGGAGCCGGCCCTCCACGACTCCCCAGACGCAGGCCGGCTCCCGCAAGGACGATCTTAGAGGATGGCGAGCGCCTTGAGGTACTCGGCCTGGTCCCGCGCGTCGGGGATGTTGTTGACGACCTTCCAGCGGACGACACCCTCCTTGTCGATGACGAAGGTGCCCCGCAGGGAGATGCCCCGCTCCGCGTTGAAGACGCCGTACGCGCTCGCGACGGCGCCGTGCGGCCAGAAGTCGGCGAGCAGCGGGAACTCGTAGCCCTGCTGGTCGGCCCAGACCTTGTGGGCGAACGGCGAGTCGACCGACACGGCCAGCACCTGGACGTCGTCGTTCTGGAACGAAGCGAGATCGTCCCGCACGGAGCACAGCTCGCCCTGGCAGACGCCGGTGAAGGTCAACGGGTAGAACAGCAGGACCACGTTGCGCTTACCCTGGAACTCGGACAGCGTGACAACCTCGTTGTTCTGGTCCTTCAGTGAGAAGTCCGGGGCGACGGAGCCAACCTCGACGGCCATGGGCTCTTTCCTCTCCACAACGGTGGGGAACTGATCAGGGACCGGTGACCACAACGGATGATCACTACGGCGACGGGCCCCGCGCCAGATCCGGCGAGGGTACTCACCGATCGGCACGGATGTCCCGATCCAGCATGCCATTGCCGGCTACCTCGAAGCTGGCCGCCCATCCGCGGCGTGCCCTACACGACCTTCCGGATCTCCGCCATATCGCCTGGAACCGCACCCGACCTGGATGTTCACCCGCGTGCTCGGCAATCAGATCACGGCGATCAGACCGGGATGGAAGGTGTCCTTCCCGGTCCGGTGACCCCGATGCGGCGGGTGTGCGGGTTTTCGAGGCCAGAGTGCCCTAGTCTGGCCGATCGACGCGGGAGCCGCACCGGCCGGAGATGCGTGGGGGCATGGTGCCGTGCCCCGCGACCGCCACTGGTATGGACACCGATGAGGACAGGGCCACTTTGACCAATCAGAGTTCCACCCCGCACGGATACCCCGCCCAGGAACCTCACCCGATCGACGGACCGGGCACATCCACCGGCGGATTTCCGATCTATGCGTTTCGTGAGTCTCTGACCGGCCACGAACCGCAGCAAGGCTACCCCGCCACCCCCGACTATGGGACACCGGGCCTGGCCGGACCACCTGGCTCCCCCGACACGTTCCAGGGGTCCGGCCTACTCGGGAGGAGGCGCAACCCCTTCGCGGTGTGGCTGGGTCTTCCTCTGATCACCCTGGGTGTCTACCCGTTCGTCTGGATCTACCGGACGAGCAAAGAGCTCGCCGAGTATGACCGGCGCATCGAGGTGAACCCGACGCTGTCGCTGCTGGCCTTCCTGATCGGCTGGATGATCATCTTCCCGCCGTTCGTCGCGGCCTGGCGGCTCGGCACCCGCGTCCGTAGCGCCCAGCGTGCGGCCGGGGTAGCCGAGACGAATCCGGTCCTGGCCTTCGCTCTCTTCCTCATCGGCGGCGGCGCGTTGGTCCTGCAATTCGGAATCAACCGCATCTGGGACCGCTACCCCGGGGCGGTCGAGGGCCAGCAGGTGCCGCTCTACCGGTAACCGCTCTACCAGTGACCGCCCGCCGCCCGGCCCACCCCGAGCGCCGCCCGCGGCAGCCGGAGGCGCCCATACACCCCGCATCCGTCCCCGAGGCACGCGAGCACGGCGGTGCACGCCCGCCTCGACCCGGGCCCCGAAACCGAGGGAACCGGACCGGACCGACCCATGCCCGGCCGGGCCGGACCGACCCATGCCCGGCCGGGCCGGCCGGACCGGGCACCTTAGGTCAGCGGTGGCGCACCCGCTGCGACTTCGGCGCCGCCAGCCGCTGGCCGGACCACTCCTGGGCGACGCTCAACGTGCTGGTCTGGACGAGACCCGCGGTGGGCACCGCGTCCAGCACGTCACTCGGCTCGACATGGCCGGCACGCCCGGCCTTGGGCGTCAGCAGCCAGATCACGCCGTCGTCGGACAGCTGCCGCCGTGCGTCGATGAGGGCGTTCGCCAGGTCCCCGTCATCCTCCCGCCACCACAGCAGGACGATGTCGACGACGTCGTCGGAGTCCTCGGGGACAAGCTCGGTCCCGCTGGCGCTCGTGATGGCGTC
This sequence comes from Frankia sp. CeTa3Moorea, assembly GCF_978021225.1. Lineage (NCBI taxonomy): Bacteria > Bacillati > Actinomycetota > Actinomycetes > Frankiales > Frankiaceae > Frankia > Frankia sp. CeTa3Moorea. The sequence continues at coordinate 3,060 of NZ_CDXDOR010000120.1, forward strand.
CAGCAGGTCCTGGGCGATGTCGTCGTCCTCGTTGAGCGACTGCACCTGGGTCCCGGCGGAGACTCCCAGCCGCTCCGCTCGGCGCTGACCCTCGGCGTTCGCCGCGGTCGGACTCACCCTCCACTACCTCCTGCTCGTATGTTGACGCTCCGCGTAACCGCGAGGGCGTCCCGTCTCGGTGGACGCATCCAACGATGATCCTCATCGGCTGGTGCGCCTCGACCTAGTCCACCGGACCTTCCGGTGACTGCGCAAGTGCCACGCCGTCGGTTGTGGACAAGCGACGGCGTGGTCAGCCTGGTGTGACTCCCCGCCAGTACCCCGGAGAGAGCGGAATCATCCCGCCAGGAACGACAGCCGGACCGTTCGATCGGGGTTGTCCACGTTGAGGTCCACCAGCGCAATGGACTGCCAGACCCCGAGCGCGAGGCGGCCGTCGATCACCGGCACCGTCAACGAGGGCGGGATGATGGCCGGCATCACATGCGAGCGGCCGTGACCGAACGTTCCATGCGCGTGGCGCCATCTGCCGTCGGCGGGGAGCAGATCCGCGAGCGCCGCGAGCAGGTCGATATCACTACCGGAACCCAACTCGAGGATGGCCACGCCGGCCGTGGCATGCGGCACGAAGACCGACAGCAACCCGTCGCTGGAACCGGCAAGGAACCGCCGCGCATCAGGTGTGAGATCCACCACACTTTCTCGCCGGCCGGTGCGCACGGACAGCGTCGTCGTCTTCATCCGGGTCGCCATCAGGGTGATTGTCCACCACCGCAGGGCCCGGCATCGGCCGCACTACGGACGACATGCCAACAACGCAACGCACATCGCCCAGGTCTCGACCCGGAAGTAACCAAGACGTACGTGACGAGGCCACCGCGATGGAGCACGATGGAGCACGATGGTCCATGACATACCCGCTCTCCGGGTGACCTCCCCCCTCGGCCGTCGAGGGTCGGCCGATCACCCAGAGCGCAGGCATCGTATGGGATGAGCGAGCGGCCGGGATGCGGCGGCGCATTGATCATGCATGTTTCCACTCCGGTACGTTGCAAAAGTGACAACTGGGCCGACGATCGTACGATCAGGACCTTTTCGCATGATCGCGACGGCCCCGGGAAGCTCGAGGAGCAGGAGAAGGCGTGGCGCAGGACACAACCCGGAAGTTCTCGGTCATCACCGACGGGCTACCGAGTCAGCTGCCGGACATCGATCCCTCCGAAACCAGCGAGTGGCTGGAGTCGCTCGACGCCGTCATCGAGGAGTCCGGCCGCGGCCGGGCCCGCTTCATCATGCTGAAGCTCCTCGAACGGGCCCGGGAGAAGGCGGTCGGTGTTCCCGGTCTCACCAGCACCGACTACATCAACACCATCAGCCCGGAGCAGGAGCCCTGGTTCCCCGGCGACGAGCACATCGAACGCCGCATCCGGGCCTACATCCGGTGGAACGCGGCCATCATGGTGAGCCGCGCCAACCGCCCCGAGTTCAATGTCGGCGGTCACATCGCGACCTACGCCTCGAGCGCGAGCCTCTACGAGGTAGGCTTCAACCATTTCTTCCGCGGCAAGGACCATCTCAGTTCCTCGCCGGGAAGCGCCTCGGGTGACCAGATCTTTATTCAGGGTCACGCGTCCCCGGGCATCTACGCCCGCGCCTTCCTGGAAGGCCGGCTGACGGAGAAGCAGCTCGACGCCTTCCGGCGCGAGGGCGAGTCGGGCGGCCTGTCGTCCTACCCCCACCCGCGGCTTATGCCTGATTTCTGGGAGTTTCCCACGGTTTCGATGGGGATCGGGCCGATCAACGCCATCTATCAGGCCCGGTTCAACCGCTACCTGCTCAACCGCCAGATCAAGGACACCTCGAACAGCCGGGTGTGGGCGTTCCTCGGCGACGGCGAGATGGACGAGCCGGAGTCGATCGGCGCGCTGGGCGTGGCCGCCCGCGAGGAGCTCGACAACCTCATCTTCGTGGTCAACTGCAACCTGCAGCGCCTCGACGGCCCGGTCCGCGGCAACGGAAAGATCATGCAGGAGCTGGAGTCGCTGTTCCGGGGCGCCGGCTGGAACGTCATCAAGGTGGTCTGGGGCCGCGACTGGGACCCGCTGCTGGCCAAGGACACCGACGGCGTGCTGGTAAACCGCATGAACACCACGCCGGACGGGCAGTTCCAGACCTACTCGACGTCGTCGGGCGAATACATCCGGGAGCACTTCTTCGGCTCGGACGCCCGGCTGCGCCGGATGGTCGCGGACCTCTCCGACGACGATCTGCGCAAGCTCTCCCGCGGTGGCCACGACTACCGCAAGCTCTACGCGGCCTACAAGGCGGCGACCGAGCACGCGGGCCAGCCCACGGTCATCCTCGCGCACACCATCAAGGGCTGGACCCTGGGCAAGGACTTCGAGGCCCGCAACGCCACCCACCAGATGAAGAAGCTGACCAAGAGCGAGCTCAAGGAGTTCCGCGACCGGCTCTATCTGGCGATCCCGGACTCGGCGCTGTCAGGTGACCTGCCGCCCTACTGCCACCCCGGGCCGGACTCCGAGGAAATCGCGTACATGCGGGAACGCCGGGCCGCACTCGGCGGGTCGATCCCGCGGCGGGTCGTGCGGGCCAAGCCGCTCCCCCAGCCGCCAGCGAAGATCTTCGACGAGCTCCGGAAGGGCTCCGGCAAACAGCCCGTCGCCACGACGATGGCCTTCGTCCGGCTGCTGAAGGACCTCATGAAGACCAAGGAGATGGGCGCGCGTTTCGTGCCGGTCATCCCCGACGAGGCCCGCACCTTCGGCATGGACGCGATGTTTCCGACGGCGAAGATCTACTCGCCGCACGGGCAGCGCTACGAGGCCGTCGACCGCGAACTGCTGCTGTCCTACCAGGAGTCCGAGACCGGTCAGATACTGCACGAAGGCATCAGCGAGGCCGGGTCGATGGGCTCGGTGATCGCCGCCGGCACAGCGTACGCCACCCACGCGCAGTACATGATCCCGGTCTACGTCTTTTACTCGATGTTCGGCTTCCAGCGCACCGGCGACCAGATGTGGGCGCTCGGCGACCAGCTCGGCCGTGGGTTCCTGCTCGGGGCGACCGCCGGTCGGACCACCCTCAACGGCGAGGGCCTGCAGCACCAGGACGGCCACTCCCTGCTCCTGGCCTCGACTAACCCGGCCTGCGTGGCCTACGACCCCGCCTTCGCCTTCGAGGTGACGCACATCGTCCGGGACGCGCTCGACCGAATGTACGGCGAGCGGGACGACAACGTCTTCTACTACCTCACCGTCTACAACGAGCCGGTGCCGCAGCCGGCCGAGCCCGCGGGTCTCGACCCGGCGCAGATCATCTCCGGAATGTACCGGTTCCGCTCGGCCGAGGACCTGGTCGGCGGGCTTCCGGCGGCGGGGGCCGGCGTGGACTCCCCGCCGCGGGCCCAACTGCTGGCCAGCGGGACTTCCATCCACTGGGCGCTGGCGGCGCAGGAGATCCTTGCCGCCGACTTCGGGGTCGCCGCCGACCTGTGGTCGGTGACCTCGTGGAACGAGCTTCGGCGGGAGGCGCTCGACTGCGACCGTGCCAACCTGCTCAACCCCGAGGCCGACGATGCCGTGCCGTACGTGACCCGCGCTCTCGAAGGGGCCGCCGGCCCGGTCGTGGCGGTCTCCGACTGGATGCGCGCGGTGCCCGACCAGATCTCCCGGTGGGTTCCGCAGCCGTTCACCTCGCTGGGCACTGACGGGTACGGCCGCTCCGACACCCGGGCCGCCCTGCGCCGGCACTTCAAGGTCGACGCCGAGTCGATCGTCGTCGCGACCCTGGAAGCCCTCGTCCGGGCCGGTGAGGTCAAGGCCACCACGGTCGGGGACGCGATCAGGCGATTCGGGCTGCGCGCCGGCGAGGCCGGCCTGAACGGGCCCGAGGCGATCGTGGCCGGCACCAGGATCGTGGCCAGCACCGAGCAGGACGAGCGGCCGATCTCGGGCTGACCGACCCACCCAGGCCCCGGAGCGCCCCGGCCCCGGGATTACCCGGATTGCCCGGGCATCCGGGCCATTCGGGGCCTCCCCGGCGCCGACGGAGCCACCTGCGGGCTCCCCGGTGCCGGGGAGCCCGAGGTCACGGTGCCGGACCGGACCCCCGCGGGGCCCACCCGGCGCGGAGCCCCGGGTAGCGGGCCCGGAAGGTGGGGCCCGGAAGGTGGGGCCCGCGCGATGGAGCCCACCGCGTTCGGACCATCACCTCCAGGCCGGCCCGGCCGGCCCATCCGGCCCACCGCATTCGGATCGGTACCTCCGGGCCACCCCGACTGGGCGCCGGGCCGCGCGCCGGATCCCCCTGGCGCCCGATCTCGGCCCCGCGACCTCGGGTTTCATTCTCCGGGCCCACCGCGTTGACCTTCTGCATCCGGGCGCACCTGGTTCCGGCGCGCCCGGTCCGGACCCCCCGGAGGAGTTACCCAGCGCATCAGCACTGTCCGTGATGAACCCCACCGCGCCCGGCTTCATCGGGGTCCACCGCCGTCCCCGATTCGGCTACGCCCCGGGGCTTTCGCGGTACCCCATGTTCCACTCGATGACGCGTTGAGTTCCGCATCGCCGCCGCGGACACTAGTCTCTCGAGGGTGATGTCCAAAGGTTGGTCACGCGGCGTTACCAGCCGCGAAACCGCCGGCGGCGAAGCCTCCGGCACGTACTCCCGACCCCCGTCGGTGTCGGAGAGTAACGAAAACCCGCCTGCCGATCACCGCACGGCCACTTCGCGGTCCGGTACGGTCAGGCATCTGTCAGGTCGCTGTCAGTTCAATTGTCAGGTCAATCAGGAGCCGGCCGGCCAGCCGACGACCAGCCGACCGGCCGGCGCGCGGCTGCGGGTCGTGACGAGGCCCGCGCGGCGCATGCTGCGACGGTCGAGGAGGACGAGGTGAACGGTGTCGCGACGACCACCGCACCCGCGGCGGCATCACCTGTACCGCGGACGGGCGGGAGCGCGGTGAACCCACGGCGGTCCCAGTGCGGCGGCGCGAGCCGCGCGGGCGGGACGGCGGCATGATCCTGCGGGCCCGTCGCATCGAGCGGCTGGAGGAACATCCCAACCTCCGCGGCATTCTCGGCATCCTCGCCCAACTCGTCCACACCACCGACACGGAGCTCGTCTCGCTCGCCGGCGCCTGGCGCAACTCGGGGTACCTCGCCGCCGCCCGGGACAAGGCGCTCTCCCCCGACTCGCCATTGATCGTCGAGGTGCTGGCCGCCTTCGACGCGTTGAGCGCGATCTACGCCGACGACCTCACCGGCGCGGAGTACGTCACCGTCGAACCGACGATCGCCGCCACGGCTCTGCGCGCGATGCGCGACGCGGTCGCCGCCTCCTACGCCCGGCCCATCCTCGGCCGCGCGGAGTATGCGGCGCTGATGCGTCCGTGGCGCACGGTCTACCCCCGCGCGCGCGCACACGAACCCGACCTCGGCCCGGCCGCGGCGGACGTGAAGCGGGTTCTCGCGGCACTCCCGGTCCTCGCCGGGCGCTGCCACGATCCAGACAGCCTCGAGGTCTTCGACGGCCTGCTGGTGTCCGCGCTCACCCGCGACGACTCCGCGCACCAGATGGCGATGGACGCCGCCTTCGCGAGCGCCGTGGTGACCGGGCGTCGCCGGGTGTGGACCCTGGTCCGGCGCAGCGCCGCCGAGGGCTTCTGGCGGTTGTGCCCGTACTGCCGCGGCCATCGGGGCACCGATTCGAGCGAGGACCGGCGGGTCATGGAGCTGTGCGCCGACCTGGCCTGCGCGCTGCTCGTCGAGGATCTCCTCGACGCCGACCAGTTCACCCGGCTGACCAGCCCGCTGCACACGCTCATCCCGTTGCAGCACCGCCGCGGTCGCTGACGCCGCCGCGGTCCGCCCGGCTGTCGGTCCGCCCGGCTGTCGGTCCACCGGCCCGGCTCAGCCGGATGCGTCGGGCCGCCACGGCCGGTAGACGATCAGTCGGGCTCCGCCCGGAGTGATGACGATGCGTTCCACCCCCTCCGTGACCTCGCCGTCACAGGCGAACGGCAGCGGGCCGGGCTGACGGGATGAGATCGTGACCCGTTCGACCGTGTGTTGTTCGTACACCCGGCTGCGCCCGAGACGGCCGGTCAGCACCGCCCCCACCAGCCGGAGCCGGGCAAGCGGCGCCGCGGCGTCGACCACCCGCAGGTCCAGCAGCCCTTCGTCAAGGCGGGTGCGGTAGCTGGGGGCGAACCCGCCGGGCTGGTAGATCCCGTTGCCGACGAAGATCAGCCAGACCCGGCGGTACTCGGAGTCGATCTCGACCTCGAACGGCGCTTCGTGGCGCAGCACCCAGCTCAGCGCGATGAGCATCGCCGGCCACTTGCCGATGTGGCGCTCGAACCGTGCACGGATGGCGACCATGTCCGGGTAACCGCCGAGGCTCGCGGTGTTCACGAAGATACGGGAGAACCGACTGAACGTCGCGCTGATGCCCTCGGCCCGGCCGATGCCGACGGCGACCGCCGAACCCTCCCGTATCGCCTGCACCGAGTCACCCGCCCCGGCGAGTCCGACGTCCGCGGCGAAGTGGTTGAGCGTGCCCGCGGGGAAGACCGCCAGCGGCACGCCGTGCGCCAGCGCGGTCTGGGCGGCCGCGTTGATGGTGCCGTCGCCGCCGGCGACGCCCAGCACACGGGACCGCGCCGCCGCGGACACCAGCGCGGTTCTTACGTCGCCGCCCGCGTCGACCTCGACGACCCGGGCCCTGGGCAGGTCGGCCCGCAGCACGGCGAGCAGGTCCGTGTGGTTACCCGGACCGGAACGGGCGTTCACCACCACGGTGAGGCCGTCGCCGTCGGGCAGGGCGGGCGCCCACGCCGACGCGGGGCTGGCCCGGGCAGGGGCCCACGGCCGACGCGGCATCACCTTCGTCGTCAGCAGGCCCGCCCCGATCCCCAGCAGCACGCCGGCGGCCACGTCCCCGGGATAGTGCACCCCGACGTACACCCGGGAGAACGCCACCGTGGCGGCGAGCGCGGCCACCGGCACTGCCGCGCCGGGCGCGTCCAACGCGACTCCGGTAGCGAAGGCGGCCGCCGACGCCGCGTGCCCGGAGGGGAACGAGAACGTCGTGAGATCCTCGCGAAGCCGCCGCAGCGGGGGAATCGTGTGAGTCGGTGGGCGGTCCCGGCGGAACACCACCTTCATCGGCCCGTTGGCGAGGACGCTCGCGACTCCCAGGGCGAGCAGACCACGGGCGGCCGCCGGACGACGGCGTCCCTTCGTCGCACCGAGCGTCCCGGCCACCCCCCACCAGAGCAGACCGTGATCGGCGGCATGAGACAGCCGCGGCAGCACCGGGTCGAGCAGCGGTCTGCCGCCGGCCAGCGCCGCGAACAGCGACCGGTCCGCCCTGGTGAAGGCGTGCAGGAACGTCCGGCCCAGCGCGATGTCACGGCGCATGAGGATCCGGGCGCGCCGACCGACCCGGCTCTCCGCGGGCCAGCGGAGAGCGGTCCCGGTTCCCGGCCTCGTCACCGGCCTTGACCCCACGCCGGCACCGTACCCGTAACGGGGACACCCAGATCAACTGGGATGAACCTCACATCCTCCCGAACCCCGCGGGAGGAGCGAGCGGAAGGAGCTCGCTGTCAGGCCGCGGCTGTCGGAGCGCGCCTGTTCAGAGCGCGCCTGTTCAGAGCGCGCCTGTCAGACCGCGACCGGGGCCTGGCTCGCCCATCTCGGAGCCGGCGGCCATGCCACGCCCCCGGGCCGGGGCAGCGCCCGTCGTGGCTCGACGGTGCGACCTGTCGGCAGGATCTCGCCGGTGTCCTCGAACAGGATCACCCCGTTACACAGCAGGATCCAGCCCTGGTCCCAATGCTGGCTGGCCACCCGGGCGGCGTCACGATCCACACTGTCCGCCGTGGGGCAGGGCGGGGAGTGCGGGCAACCACGTCGCGGGGGTGCGGCTGCGCGTGAGGCGCCGGCGGGCAGGGGATCGGAGGACGGCTCGGGCGAGGAGGGCTCCGGGTCGTCGGAGGGCACCGGGGACGCCGATGCCGGGTCTGAAACGCGAACAGCTTGCACGAGCACCAGACGTTACGCCTCTCCGTAAGAAGCGTCACACCGAGGCGCGGGTGAAGGGGCCGACATGTCTGCGACCCCGGCCCGCAAGTCAGCGTGGACAACGGCTGTGACCAGCGCGGATGCGAAACACGGCACATCGGGAACCAGCCGGGCGGACCACGGGGTGCCTACAGCGAGATGCCGGTAACAGGACCGGACCATCGGATCGGTAGGTTACGGGGCGGTGGCCGAGCGGTTCCGCCACCCTGACCGCAACAATGACGTGGGCCGGTTCCGCTGATGCGCCCACCTGCATGAACGGCGCCCGTTGCCCCCGGCGACCGGGCATCGACACGGCAGGGCCACGGACAGGCACCAGTGAACGGCCACGGACCCGGACATGCCCGGCCACAAGGGGGTACGGACGATGGACGGCGCCACGAGTGTCGGTACCGATACCTTCGGGGGCATCCCCACCGGCGGGGGTTCCGGCCCGCGTGCCGGCGGAAAGCCGGTCGAGGTGTCGGTCGTCATGCCGTGTCTGAACGAGCAGGAGTCGGTCGGCATCTGCGTACACAAGGCCCTTGCGGGACTGGCCATCGCGGGTGCCGCGGGCGAGGTCGTCGTTGTCGACAACGGGTCCACGGACCGGTCGGCGGACGTCGCCGCCGCCGCGGGTGCCCGGGTCGTCCGCGAGACCCGGCGCGGCTACGGCAACGCCTACCTGGCCGGGTTCGCCGCCGCCCGAGGCCGGCTGATCGTGATGGGCGACGCCGACGACTCCTACGACTTCTCAGATCTGGGCGTCCTGCTCGCTCCGCTGCGCGCCGGGCGGGCCGACTACGTGCTCGGGTCGCGCTTCGCCGGGGAGATCCTGCCGGGAGCGATGCCCTGGCTGCACCGTTACGTCGGCAACCCCGCACTCACCGGCATCCTGAACCGGCTGTTCGACGTCCGTTCCTCCGACGCGCACTCGGGCATGCGGGCCTTCAGCCGAGAGGCGTACCTGCGTATGCAGCTGCGCTGCGAGGGGATGGAGCTCGCCTCCGAACTGGTGATCGCCGCGGGCCGCGCCGAGCTGCGGATCGAGGAGGTGCCGATCACCTACCATCCGCGGGTCGGGGCCTCCAAGCTGCACTCCCTGCGGGACGGTTGGCGGCACCTGCGGTTCATGCTGCTGCTGGCGCCGAGGCACCTGTTCGTGCTGCCCGGCCTGGTGCTGCTGGCGCTCGGGATCGTGGGCCAGGCGGCGCTGCTGCCCGGCTCGCTCAATCTCGGCTTCCACCGGCTGGACCTGCACTTCTCGATCCTGTTCGCGCTGCTGGCGCTGCTCGGCTGGCAACTGGTGCTGCTGGGGGTCTGCGCCGACGTCCACAACCACGCCCTCGGCTGGCAGGAGCGCCGCCGCTGGCCACTGCCGCTCATCCACCGCCTGTTCACCCTCGAACGCGGGCTTGCGCTCGGCGCGGGCCTGTTCATCGTCGGATTCGTCGTGGACGTGGTCGTCCTCGTCCGCTGGCTGGCCAACAATCTCGGGCCGCTCAACGAGATGCGCCCGGCACTGCTCGCGATGACGCTGATGGTGCTGGGCGCGCAGACCGCCTTCGGATCCTTCTTCCTGCGGCTGCTGACCGCCGGGCCCAGCGGGGGGCATCAGCGGGCGTCGGCCCGCGGTACCCGTGCCGACACGGGCCCTGACGCGGGCGCGGTTGCGAGTGCCGGCCCAGGCTCCACCCGGGTCGGGACAGACTCCACCCGGGCCGGGGCGAGCGGCCCACGGGCCGACACGCCCGGTCTCGGCCCGTTCTTCGAGGCGCCGGAACACCCGGCCGAGGTCGTCAGGTTCTGAGAACGGCGGATATTCATCATGGCCGTCCTGGGCAGAATGGCCGTCCTGGGCAGACGCCGCTTTCCAGCGCTGCCCGGCGACGCCGCGCCCGTCTCCCTACGCGATCCCGCTGTCCTCGGGGATGACCCCGCGGATGACCTCGCCGCCCCGGGCCGGGTGCCGTCCGGGGAGCACCCCGGCCCGCTCTATGGCCCGAACGCGCGGCGCCGTGCATCGGGTCCGGCCTCCGCCCAGCCGGCCCGACCCGCCCGGCCGGCCCGACCCGCCCGGCCGGTCACGCGGCATCTACCCTTCGCGGTTCTCCTGGTCGCCGGGATGACGCTGCGGGTGGTCACCGGGCACGCCTACCGGCCGGCGTTCGAGTTCAACGGCGACTCCTATGCCTACCTGCGACTTTCCACCCTGCACGCGCCCGACCCGATGCGGCCGGCCGGCTACCCCGCCTTCCTGCGCCTGCTGTCGCACACCGGCGACCTGTGGTGGGTGACAGTGGTCCAGCACGTCGCGGGCCTGGCGCTCGGGGTGGGGATCTACGTCCTGCTGGTCCACCGCCGAGTGGCGGCCCCGGTAGCGGCCCTCGCCGCCGCGCCGGTCCTGCTGGACGCCTACCAGCTTGTCCTCGAGCACTACGTGATGGCCGAGACACTGTTCGCGGTCCTGCTGGTCGCCGCGATGATCGCCCTGACCTGGTCGACACGACCGTCGGTGTGGGCGTGCGGGCTCGCCGGCCTGTTACTGGGCGGGGCGGGCCTGGTCCGCACCATCGGGGTCGCCATGGGTGTGCTCGCCGTGGGCTACCTGCTTCTTCGTCGCGTCGGATGGCTCCGGTCCGCCGCCTTCGCCGTGATGCTCGCCGTTCCACTCGTCGGCTACGCGGGCTGGTTCCACACCGCGCACGGGAAATACGCGCTCACCGGTGGGGACGCGGTGTGGATGTACGGCCGGGTGGCACCGATCGCCGAATGTGATCGCCTGCACCTGAGCACGCGCCAGCTCGTCCTGTGCTCCCCGCATCCGGTGACGGGGCGGCCCGATCCCAGCTACTACGTCTGGAACGGCAACAGCCCGCACTGGCGGCTCGACATGCCCGACGACAAGCGGGACGCGCTGCTGCGCGACTTCACCCGCCAGGTCATCCGGTATCAGTTCGGTGACTACGCCCGGATGGTCGGCGGGGAGATCGCGCACTACTTCGCCCCGGGCCGACCGGTCGGGCACCGCGACTGGCCGGACGCGACCTGGCGGTTCCCGACCGGTGACGAACCGCGCTACCTGCACAACAACGAGCCGCTGCTCGGCTTCCACGGGGACGCGCCCACCCGCGTCATCCGCGAGCCGTCCGCCGGTTTCCTGCGGAGCTACCAGCGTCTCGTCTTCACGCCCGGTCCGGCCCTGGCCGCGATGGTGATCGTCACCATCGCCGCGATCATAACCCCGGACCGGGACCGCCGTGCGTCGCCGGGGAACCACAGCACCCGGCGCCGGGGAGGCCTGCGGGACCGGGCCGCCGAAGCTCGACGGCTGCGGGCGGACATGGCCCTCCTCGTGGCGGCCGGGGCCGCCACGCTCATCGTCCCGGCCGCGACGGTGTGCTTCGACTATCGCTACCTGCTCCCCGTCCTCGTGCTCTTCCCGCCTGCCGCCGCGCTCGCGACCCGCCGCTTCGTACTGCTCAGTCGAGCCCCAACCGGGGTGCCTCGATCGCCGGGCAGGTGTCCATGACGACGTCCAGCCCGGCCTCGCCCGCACGCGCCGCGGCAGCCTCGTCCCGCACGCCGAGCTGGAGCCAGACACCCTTCGCGCCGATCTTCACTGCCTCGTCGACGACCGGGCCGGCGAACTCCGACCGGACAAACAGGTCGACGACGTCGACGGGGAACGGGATCTCGCTCAACGTCGCGTATCCCTGCTCCCCCGCGACCGTAGGTGCCGAGGGGTGCACAGGTACGACACGCTTGCCGTGCCGTCGCAGGTAGTCCGCAATGCTGTAGGCGGTCCGGCGGGTGTCGTTGGACAGCCCCACCACCGCCCAGACCTCGGTGTCGGTGAGCACGCGGCGAATGGTGTCGTCGTCTCCGAAGCGCATACCTGCATAACCGCCCAGGCCACCCGGTTCATCCGGCCCACGGCGGGACGGGACGGACACTAACCGACGCTGCGCTCGAAGGTCACGAGGATGCCGTCGGTCCCGCCGGGGCCGATACGACCCTTGACCTCCGCCGCGGTGATGGCCTTCAGCTGCCACCCCTGCCTGGCGTGCTCATTGAGGATCCGCTCCAGCTTGTCGCCGGACATCTTGCCTCCGATCAGACCTTCTCTGATCTCCACGACCTTGTACTCGAAACGTCCTGCCATCGATCCATCATACCGATCCGGATCATAAACGCGACGGCCCGCGGGGCCCGCAAAATCCTCGCGGGCCCCGCGGTGGTCCTCTTCCGACTTCTTCCAGGCTCAACCGCAGTTACCCCACGGACTGGTGTAGTTCGTGCCGTCGTGATAGCCGAAGCAACGGACACACTTGTTCTGTGTGTATTGCTTGACCGGACCGGCGTAGTACTGGTAATCCCCGACGTCGTATGACCAGTCCGACCCCTCGATCTGCAGGCCGGCGGTGGTACGCGTCGCCGTCCCGATCGACGCGGTCTTTATGGTCACCACGCAGTTGTACGATCGGTTGTACAGCTGATGGACTGTGGCCCTGCTGAGTGCGTGTGAGCGCTGGACACAGACCTCCTGGGGCGTGTAGGGGTTCGTCGCGGCCTGAGCCGGCGCGGAGGCCGCGACGAACATGAAGCACATCATGGCGATGATCGCGCCTACACCGGCATAGAACCTGCGTATCCGCACAGTGTTCTCCTTACTCTCTCGCGAGGTAGTGGATCCGCATTGCACGGGTACGGTGCGATCAAATCGGTAGACGATCTCATCGTCAGCGCCACCGCGGTTGACCGACAGTTTTTCGCCGACCGATCAATCAATTCCGAACAACCAGCCACCACGAGGATGCGGGATGACGGGATGCGAGGACGCCCTAT
>NZ_CDXDOR010000121.1:0-810 GCF_978021225.1 Frankia sp. CeTa3Moorea
CACCCCCACCATCCGACAATTCCTGACCACCAGCCGCCGCCACGCCCGCCGCCGTCTCACCACCGCCTTCACCATCCTGACGGTCCTACTCCTGGCCGCCATCAGCCTCGGGATCACCGCCTACTTGCAAAGCCGGACCGCCGACGAGAGCCGGCGGACCGCCGTCGCCGACGGGCTGCTCACCCTCGCCGAGAACATCCGCGACGCCGACCCCACAGCCGCGCTGCGCCTTGCCGTCGCCGCCCACGACATTGCACCCGACCACGAGCAGGCCCGCGTCCAGGGAAACCTCCTGGACACCCTCGCCGACACTCCGCACCTGCGTGCCCCTCTCACCGGCCACACCGACGCGGTTGACGCGGTGGCGTTCGGCCCGGATGGGCTGCTGGCCAGCGGCGGTAGCGACGGAACAGTACGGCTGTGGGACGTCAGCGACCCGGCGGCGGCTCGCCAGGTCGGCGACCCGCTCAGAGGCCACACCGGCGAGATCTACGCGGTGGCCTTCGGCCCAGACGGCCTACTGGCCTTCGCAAACGCCGACGACGTGACAGTGGAGCTGTGGGACGTCAGCATCCCGGCTGCGCCCCGCCTGGTCGGCGACCCGCTCAGAGGCCACAGCGACGAGGTCTACGCGGTGGCGTTCGGCCCGGATGGGCTGCTGGCCAGCGGCAGCAGCGACGGAACAGTACGGCTGTGGGACGTCAGCATCCCGGCTGCGCCCCGCCTGGTCGGCGACCCGCTCAGAGGCCACAGTGACGAGGTCTACGCGGTGGCGTTCGGCCCGGATGGGCTGCTGGCCAGCGGCGGTAG
>NZ_CDXDOR010000121.1:1468-15944 GCF_978021225.1 Frankia sp. CeTa3Moorea
AGCGGCTCGCCCGCTCGGCAACCCACTCACCGGTCACACCGGCTCGGTTCGTGCAGTTGCATTCGGCCCGGACGGACGACTCGCCACCGGCAGCAGCGACGCCACTGTGCGGCTGTGGGACACCAGCATCCCGGCCCTGCCCCGTCAGATCGGCGAGTCGCATACTGGCAACACCAGTAGGGCGGTGGCGTTTGGTCCAGATGGGTTGCTGGCCAGCGGCGGCTTCGACGGGACGGTGCGGCTATGGGACACCAGCGACCCGGCAGCGGCTCGCCCGCTCGGCAACCCACTCACCGGTCACAAAAACGCGATCCTTGCGATGGCGTTTGGTCCGGACGGCCCGCTGGCCAGCGGCAGTAGCGACGGAACAGTGCGGCTGTGGGACGTCAGCGACCCGGCGGCGGCTCGCCAGGTCGGCGACCCGCTCACCGGGCACACCGGCTTGGTCCAGGCCGTGGCTTTCGATCCGGATGGGCTGCTGGCCAGCGGCGGTAGCGAGGGAACAGTGCGGCTGTGGGACGTCAGCGACCCGGCGGCGGCTCGCCAGGTCGGCGACCCGCTCAGAGGCCACAGTGACGAGGTCTACGCGGTGGCGTTCGGCCCGGATGGGCTGCTGGCCAGCGGCAGCAGCGACGGAACTGTACGGCTGTGGGACGTCAGCGACCCGGCTGCGCCCCGCCTGGTCGGCGACCCGCTCAGAGGCCACAGTGACGAGGTCTACGCGGTGGCGTTCGGCCCGGATGGGCTGCTGGCCAGCGGCGGTAGCGACGGAACTGTACGGCTGTGGGACGTCAGCGACCCGGCGGCGGCTCGCCAGGTCGGCGACCCGCTCACCGGGCACACCAGCTCGGTCCAGGCCGTGGCGTTTGGACCGGATGGGCTGCTGGCCAGCGGCAGCAGCGACAGAACAATTCGGCTATGGGACACCAGCGACCCGGCCGCTCCCCACCAAATCGGAGAACCGCTCACGGGCCACACCGACGAGATCTGGGATGTCGCGTTCAGTCCGGACGGGGTCCTGGCCAGCGCCAGCGACGACACCACGATGCGGCTGTGGGACGTCGAAGCGCTCCAAGACCTGCGGAACGACGCGGTCCAGGTGGCCTGCCAACGCGTCGGCCGCGGCCTGGACGAACAGGAATGGGCCCGCTACATGCCTGACGAGCCGTACCGCGATACCTGCCCCCGCCAGTCCTCCCCCTGACAGCTACGACCACGGCCAAGGCGATCGAACTGCTCCGTCAAACGCTTTCGGACAGCAGACGGGCACTCGATCATGATCATCCAAACGCCATATCTAGGCGCCTTGACCGGCGAAGTCGGTGAGGATGAGTCAAGTTTGTGCTGCCTGGTCAACTTGTTGGGTGGCTTGCTGGTCAGGTGGCCAGTCCGGCGTTGAGCAGGCGGTTGTCGAGTGCCTTGTCGTAGGCGTTCGCGGCGCGGCGTAGGGGTGGTGGGTCGTTGGCCCTGGCGAGGTCGGCGAGGCCGCCTGCCAGGACGCGGTTGTGTAGGCGGGTGAGGAAGAGTGCGTGGCGGCGGCCGTCGTCGGTGAGCTGGTAGCGGTGATCCACCGCGCTGCCGTGGCCATTCACCCGCCGAGCATCGAGCAGTCCCGCCTCCCCGGCCTCGCGGTAGGAGCGCACCCACCGACGTACCGTCCGTTCTGACAGGCCGAGTTCGCGGGCCTTTGCGTCCTGGCGAGCACGCAGCGGCGTGGCTGGGTCGTATTCGGCGCGAGGCTCCCCCGGGCGCGGCGCGTCAGCAGACCCGGAGCGGTAACCGGCAAGAAGCTCACGGACATGGCCGGCCCGTTCACTCAGCGCCCGCTGCTCGGTGTCCGACAGCGCCGCCAACCTGGCTCCCACCGCCGCCGAACCGCCGTCGCCAGCGACCATTGGTGTGGCTCCGGTCAGGAAGGCCGTCAGGCCGACGGTGCGCCACCGGTCCTGTGCGTCGCGGACGGTGATTCTGGCGCCGTCAAGCTGTACCACCTCGACGAGCTCACCGTCGAAGGTGAACCGCGCTCCGGTGTGCAGCGTGACCACCTGCCTCATCCGGCCACCACCAAGTCCGGGTGCGACAGGCGAACCACACTGGTCCCATCGAGGGGAACGGCCAGATCGGTGAGTAACTCGCCCCGCCAGAGCAGGTGCAACACGACGGGCCGGACCACAGCGGGATGAGCCGGCACGGACCGTTCAACGTCCACGATCGCTGCTCCCTCGGCAGCTGCCCGGCGCACCTGCGGTATCAGCCCCTCCTCGATGATCGCTCTTCGTCGGTAGCCGGCGAGGAACGCGACGTTGGCCAGCAGCCCCGACGATGCGCCGTACCACTCCTCGAACGCCCAGCCGCGTGGCGCGATCGTCTCCCGCGTCCACGCCATCAACGCCCGCACCTCTGGGTCGTCTCGTTTGCGCGGCGCTTTGACATCCACCACGGTCACCGCGCCGTCGCTGTTCACGAGCAGCAGGTCGGGCACGTGCCGACGGATTCGATCCCCATCCGAGCCGACCAGCTGGAACGGCTGCGCCGCGATCCCCACCACATCCGGGTCGAAGTCCGCCAGCATGATCCGGGCGAGCTCAAGGCGACTCTCATAGATCACCAGACGGCCGACGGTAGACGACCAGCACCAGCCATAGTGTTCGCGGCCCCTGTACCAGCGGAACTCCCGCACCGGCAGACACTCGACCAGATCCTCCACGGCGACACGGTCCAACGTCGTGTCCACCTCGGTCCCGGCTGTCGACCGGTACCGCACCCGGACACGTCGCCCAGACCACGACGAACCGCCAACCACCCGATCATGGTTACACCGCGCACGCCGAACCCGAGGGCGCCACTGTCCGTTCCCAAGGATCATGTCTGGTGATCAAGTCTTGACCTGGGGTTGGACGGGTTCGAGTGGGAATCTGCAAGGGCCGGTCGGTGTGTCGTGTGGGCCGGGCGGTTGGCGTGTCGAGCTAGTCCCGATGATCATGTCTGCGCTTGTGGTTCTGACCAGGCGTGGGACAGGTGTTCTGGGACTCAGGCGGCCTGATTCTCACGGTAGTTGGCCTTTTCGAGGCAGGTCGGTGGTCAGGTCGCGGTTCGGGATACCGAGGCGGCGGCCAGCTTCGGCGGGTAGGAGATCGTTCGCCTGCCAGTGCGCGGAAGCGAACAGGCTGGTGAGGGTGACGCTTTCGGGATAGGCGACGAGCTCGACGCGTGCGTGGGAGGGCCTGTAGGGATCGCCGAACGGGTCGGCGGGTAAGGCCGCGAGGCGGCGGTCCCAGCGGTGGCGGAGCTCGGGTGGGCCGTCTGTCTGGAAATACCAGCCGCTGGTCAGCTGCGCGGCCTGCAGGTAGTCGGTGTCGTGGCCTCGTGGGAGGCGGCGGTGTCGTTTGTTGGCCTGGAGCACTTCGGGGAGCGCGGTGAGGCCGAGCTGTTCGCCGGTGTTCAGCCAGCGCCGGTGTGTGGGGCAGACACATTCGTGGTCGGCGGTGCGGCGCAGGACGACTCCGTGGGCCCCGCGGCGGGCCGCGCAGAGGCGGCAGGCCAGGCGGACGGGCCGGTCGGGGATGTTGGCGGATGGATGGCCGGGGGCGTCGGTGCCGACGGTGCGTAACGCGGGCAGCGCGTGTTGGAGAGTGAGGACGTTCCTGCCTGTCAGGGCCGCGAGTCGGGGCAGCGCTTCGGGCGGCCAGCCGTCGGTGGTGTCGTCGGCGCGCTGGTAGCGATGGCTGTGTCCGAGGATGACGGCGAGGGTGGCGACGGTGGTGCGGTTGTCGTCGGCGAGGCGGTGCAGGAACGAGCCGATGGTCTCGCCGGATATCGGCGGCGGTGTGATCGGCAGGGTCCGGACCCGGGCCGTCATGTTCATGGCCGCGTCGGGGCGTGGCGGTGTTTGCGTCGGCGGGAGGGGTTCTGTTCCTCGGCGGCCTCGTCGAGCGCGATGGCGTCCAACGTGCTCTTGGTGATCTTCTCGGTTCCGGTGGTGATGGCTGTCAGCGCGGCTTCGCGGATGAGGTGCGACAGGCTGCCGATCATCCCGCCGGTGCGTTCGTGCAGGTAGGGGCTGAGGCTCAGCAGGGTTCCGGGTCGGTGGGCGTGCAGGCGCAGCGCGTCTTCCAGGGTGGCGACGAGCGCCCGCCAGGCGTCGCGTTCGGGCGTGGTGGCGTGGCGGAACGCGCTGGTCGGGATGACGCTGTAGCGGCTGGCGATCTGCCCGCCGCGACGTCCCGTGAACAGACCGGTGCCCTCGATGTCGACACCGGCCAGTACGAAAGTCGCCGGGACGTGCTCCGAGAGGTACTTGATCTGATCCGATGCTTCCGCGCCGATCCTGGTCCTGATGTCGAGGTTGTGTAGCTCGTCGAGGAGCACGAGCCGACACCCGAGGGTGCAGAGAAGATCGCAGACCCGGTTGGTGATGTCGATCTGGTTCATCCGCGCGGGCAGCGGGAGGCCGAGGAAGCGGGCGAACTCGACGGCGAGCATCTTCGGGGTCGCGGCAGGCGGGACCGTCAGGTAGATCACTGGCAGGCCGCCCGGTGGCAGTTCGCCGCGGCGGCGGGTGAGCTGCTCATAGTTCTTCCCGAGCTGGGTGATCGCGGTGGTCTTCCCCGTGCCGGCGGGTCCGGACACGATCAGGCCGCGCCGCGCCGAGTGCTGGCGGCGGTTGAGCTGGATGCGGGCGCGGCCGGTCGTGGCGACGTGCCGGATCGTCGGCGTGGACACGATGACCAGCTGGGCGTGGTAGTCCTCGCGGGCCGCGTCATAGTCCCGCCGCTCCGCCTCGGTCAGCCGCTGCAGCGCCGCCGGCGCGAGCACGACCGGCGGCGCGACGACCTCGCCGACGAACGCAGCCCATCCCTCCTTGGTCGTCAACGGGAGACCGACGTCGTCCAGGCCGGCCAGGTGGCTCATCACCGGGCCCCGTCGGTGAAGGCATCGAACACCCCGAACGGGACGACCGGTGCCGGGGGCTCGTCGGGCGCGGGTTCCTCGGTGGCAGGTGCCGCCGGGCCGCCGGCCGGGCGAGGTGGCATCGGCGTGAAGGTCGCCGCCGCGCGGGTTCGTGCCGCGACCCGCCGGTCCGGGCCCGTCAGGGCGCGCGTCAGCAGGTCCTCGACGGCCGCGGCGACGGCCCGCTCGTCGGTGTCGTCCTGGCCGCGGGCGGCCAGCAGCGCGCGGGCGTGCCGCCAGGTGAAGTCCGCGAACGGCGCCGACACCGACCCCAGCTGGGTCCACGGAACGGTGATCCAACCGCCTGCCCGGGAGTCACGGACCCAGATATGGGAGAGGTCGTAGGGATCGTGGTGGACCTCCCAGAGACCACCACGCAGCTCGACGCCTGACGGCTGGCGCCGGTAGGGGCCCAGCTCCGGGCAGTCGTAGGTGCGGTAGTCGATCCGGACCCCGTAGTCGTTGATCTTCCGCCATTCCACCGGGAGCAGCTCGACGTAGTCGTCACCGTCGAGACAGACCGGCAGATAGCCGCACCGGGCCACCAGCAGCGCGTAGGTCTCGTTCGGAGACAGCGCCCGCTCGGGCAGGAACGGGGTGCGCAGCCCATCATGGGGTCGGGTCTGCCAGCAGGCGATGATCCACTCGGCGAACAGGTCGGCGAGCTCGGGCAGCGTCCAGACGGCCTCGACACCGGCGCCCCGCTCGGTGACGTTCGACCCGACATAGCCAGCGACGTGCTGGCAGAACAGCGTGTTGATCGAGGAGAAGGTCCGCTCGACGACGCCCTTGTCGGTCGGGGTCGCCGGCCGCGCTGGCTGCACCGAGACGCCCAGCGTCCGACACGCCGTCAGGAACGTCTCGGAGACGAACACCCTGCCGTGATCGATCACGATCGTCTCCGGGACGATCACCGGTTTCGCCGCAGCGTGCTCAAGGCGCGCGTCGATGCCCATCAGGCGGGCGTGCGGGATCAGCGACGCCGACATCCGCAGCGCGTCGATCCACCCTGGCCGCAGCGGTTCCGGCACCAGCATCCGGGCCAGCAGCAGCGCCGCGTCCACCGCCTTCGTGCCCGCCGGCCGTAGCACCGCGGCGCAGATGCTGCGGGTGGCGACGTCGACCGCGATCGTCAGCTCGACCCGGCCGGTCACCCCGTCGTCGAGGACCGCGAGCACGTCCAGCGGGGTCGTGTCGATCTGGACGATCTCCCCTGGCCGGGCCGCTCCCGTCGGGGTGAACGGCGCCTCCGGCCGCCGTGCCTGCGACCTGCGCGTGGTCGCCTGGTCGAAGCTGTGCCGTCCCTGGGCAAGGTCGTTGACCAGCCGGTAGAACGTCGACTTAGAGGGGATCGGCACCACGCCCTCGCCGTGCCGTTGCACCAGGAGCCGTTCGACCTGGCGCATCACCCTGCCGCGGGTGCCGGTCGAGGCGTCCTGCTGGGAGGCGAGCACCTCGCGCACCACCGCTACCAACCGCTCGTCGCTGCGCCCGCCCGCCGGCCCCGAGGAGCGGGTGGCCCGCCGGTCGACCAGGCCCCAGACTCCCTGCTCCCGCCGCCGGTCCATCATGCGCCGCAGTGTCCTGTCCGACACCGGTGTGCCCGCGGCCGTCAGCTCCGCGGCTTTCGCCGCGATCCGTTCCCGCAGCGTCCGCCAGGCCGGGTCGAGCTCCGGGCGAGGTTTCGTCCCGGCCGGTGCGTCCGGCAGCAGGCCGGTCTCCACCTCGGCCAGGTGCCGCTCGAAGAACCGCGCCCGCGCCAGCACCCCATCCGGGACGGTGTCCAACAACCCGAACGGTGGCAGGCCGGGAGCGTCCGGCCGGGAATCCAGCAGCTCGAAGCCCTCGGCGCCGACCAGATACGAGAACATCACCAAGGACGCCACCTGGCGCTCGTCGACGAGCGTGACCGTCGTGCCCGCCAGCCCCGCCACCGTCTGCACCCGCCCCTCGACGCGGACCCGGTTCCCGACCCGCAGGACCCCGCGCGGGCCCGTGCCACTCATCCGCGCTCGCTTCGGCGCACCAGCGTCCGATCACTCAACGGCGCGGACAGGTCCGCTGTCAGACGCCCGCGCCAGAGCAGGTGGAACAGCACCGGCAGCACGGCGATCGGGTCACCGACCGTCGCGGCCTGCCCCGTCAGCGGCGCCGGCACCGCGAACGCGGCCACGACCGCCTCCGCCAGACCCGCAGGCTCGCCATACCGAGGATGGCGGTAGCCGGCCAACCACCGCAGGTTGGTCACCCGCACCCCGTCGAGATAGCCGACCAGCCGATACGACCATCCGACCAGCTCGCACGCTCGCCGCATCGCGGCGAACGACTCCGCTGATCGTTCATCCACCCGGTCCTCGGGCCGGCAGTCCACCACCAGCCCAGAACCGTCAGCCGCGCGAGCGAAGTAGTCCGGAGCGTGTGACCGCATCCGCTCAGCCGGGCAGGCCCGCCAACGCAGCCAGAACGGCTGCGACGCGAACCCCACCACCTGCGGGTCGAAGTCCAGCAGCATCGCGTGGTCACGCTCCAACCAGGACTCGAACCCGACGTGGCCGCCCGTCGTCGCCGACCAGTACAACCCCGGGAAATGCCGCTGCCCCCGATAGGACGGAAAGTCCCTCACCGGGGCGACCTCCTCGAACGCGACCGCGCTCGCGGACGCCAGCGGCCCACGGACCTCGCGACCGGCTTCCAGCCAGCTCAGCTCGAACTCGCCAGCAGCCGACGACACAGCACCCTGCGCGCCCGTGACGTCACCCATGGCGCAACCCTGGCACACGCAAGATCCAGTGAGAAAAGCCAGTTCAAACGGGACCCGCTGCAACACCAAGCAGCAACGAAACGGTCATACCGCCCGCGCGCTGGCCACGTAGCCCGAGAACTGCCAGATCCAACGCCGATCAGCGGGACGTACCCGAGATCACCGGGACCGGACAGCCACGCCGAGCCACTTCTCACCGATCTGTCGGTCGGCGACAGATCGGCGACATCTCTTTTGCGAAACTGCCATCTTTGTTGAGAACCTACAAAATCCTAGATTCCCGGACGTGTCGCCCCGAAATAGTCGTCTCCCGTCCACCTGTAGGGGGCGACGTGCACTACCTGGCCCTGCCCTGGAGCGCTGATCATCTGGCCGTTTCCGATGTAGATCGCGACGTGGTGGATGTTGGTGGCGGTGCCGTAGTAGACGAGGTCGCCGATCTGGAGTGGTTCCCCCGGTGGGACCACGGGTCCGGCTTCGTACTGGGTCTGGGCGGTGCGGGGCAGGTCGATGCCGGCGGCGAGGTAGGCGGCGCGGGTGAGGCCGGAGCAGTCCCAGCCGCCTTCGGTCGGGCCGTCTCCGCCCCACAGGTAGGGAAGGCCGATCTGTCCCTGGGCGTAGAGGACGGCGGCGTAGCCGGCGTCGGACGGGGCGGTGTCGGCGGCGAAGCCGCTGGTGGAGCTGTACTGGGTGGCCTGGGTGACGACCTGCGCGACGTAGGAATCGTCCTGGTTGTACGCCCGCAGACCGCCGGTCAGGTCGGTGGCGACGTGGTTGTCGCACAGGTAGAACGCGGCGGCGTGAACGGCGTCGTGGGCGTTGTAGAGCGACGGCGGGTTCGCGCCGCCCGCCGGTAGCGGGTGGCGGGCGACGACCTCGGCAAACGTGGCGGCGAGGAACTGCATGGGCCCGCCGGCCCCGGCACTGTTGGTGCCGCTGACCACCCCCGGCAGCCGACTCCGACCATGATCAGACTCCACTTTGCCGATGGCGGCGAGGGTCGTCCAGGACAGGCCGGGGCAGGTCGCAGCGCCCTGCATGTAGAGGTTCAGGTAGTCGGCGGGGATGTCGTCGAGCGCGGTCTGGCTGGGGCTGCCGCCGCTGGAGCAGCCGAGGAACCAGCCGATGACGGGTGCGCACAGGACGCGTTCGGCCATCTGTGCGGCGGCGGCGCCCATCATCACGATGAGCAGGACGACCGTGGCGATGGCGGCGGCGAGGTACTTGCTCGTGGCCGCTCACCCCCGGTACTTCTCGGGTGGCATCGGCGCGGGCGGGCGTAGGCCCGGCCGGGCCGGGGTGTCACCCGAGCGGCCGTCGACGGGGTCGGGGGGTCGTAGCCGGGGCCAGGCGCGGGTGAGCTGGTCGAGGCGAAGTCGGTTGGCACGGGTACCGGTCAGAGGCAGCCAGCGGGCAAGGGTGGGATCGAGCTGGGCCTCGGCGGGGGCGAGGGTGGCGGCGGTGGTGGCGACCGGGACCATGTCGGGCTGATCGAGCCCGCTCAGCGCCGTGGCCAGGACCTGGCGGGCGTTGGTCTCGCGCTGGGTGGTGGGGAACCAGAACAGCACCGGGGTGCTGATCCTCGTCGCCGCCGCGAGTCGCCCATAGTCACCGATCTTGAGGGCGAGGCGGCCCAGCTGCTCGGTGGCCCAGTCGAGTTCGAGGAACCACTCGATCTCGCCCCGGGCGGACTTCCACCGTCCGTACGCGTCCGGGCGGACCAGGTCCCCGAACGACCGCAGGCAGCGGGTCTCCGACCACCAGGCGGTCAGCGTGCCGGGTGGGGTGGGTTGGCGGGCGTGGGCGATCAGGGCGGTGAAGAAGCCGTTGACGGCGACGGTGTGCGCCAGACGCAGCGAGTGGGCGACGGCCATCGCGCGGGTGTGGCGGTAGCCGATCTGCTTCAGCTCGATGCCGTCCTCGGCGGCGAGCACGGCGGCGCCGGCGATGTCACAGACGTAGTGCGCCGGGGGCCGTCCCTGCCCGACGGGGACGAGGGGCTGGAAACGGTCGAGGACCCGCCACTGGTAGAGCTCCCGCAGCCGGCGGTTCGCGCCGCGGCGGCTGGTCCAGCCGGCCTCGACGATCTGGTGGGTGGTCAACACCCGGTGCTCATGGACCAGCCGGGTGATCCACCGGTCGCGGGGCGAGAGGTGGCGGGCGAGGAACGTGACCAGGGCGGCGTCCGCGACGATCCGGCCGGGGGCGCGGGGCGGGATGCGCAGGGCACGCTGGGGCTGCGGGTAGGCGACCATGAGAACTCCGTGGTGGTCAGCGGGCGGATCGGCGGGGATCGGCCTGTGCCTGCGGGGCCGTCGGGTCCGGCGGCGGCGGCGCGGGGGCGGGCGAGCGGCGGCGCAGCTCGCGGCGGATCTGCGCGGCCCGGCCCGGTACCGGGGCGGGTAGCTTCTCGGTGCGCAGGGTGAAGGCCGGTGCTTCTTCGCCGGTGACGACGAGGCGGGCGGCGGCGTGGAAGACGCCGAGGTTGGCCAGGTCGTGCTCGGACAGGCGGGGCTCGACGTGGCGGACGAGCCGTTTCGCGTCGGCCGGCGACATCGTGAAGTAGATCTTGCTGCGGGCGTTCGCCGCGATGCTCTCTTCGAGATGGCGGGGCAGCTGGGCGAGGTTCTGATGCGCGAGGGTGATGCCGAGCCGGTAGCCGCGGGCGGCGGCGAGCATGTCCTCCAGCGCGTACGGAAGCGTGAGGAAGTTGTGTGCTTCGTCCAGATACAGGCTGGCGTCGGGCCGCCTGCCTTGGGGCATGCGAGCGCGCCGGGTGGTGGACTGCCACACAGCGGACACGACGATCGAGCCCATCAGCGCGGCGGTCTCGACGCCGAGGGCGTCCTGGGCGATGCGGACCAGGCACACTCCGCCGTCGTTGAGCACGGCGTCCATGTCCACCGTCGAGGGGCCGGCTGCGATCGCCGCCCGCACGAACGGGCGCAGCAGGAAGCCGCGCAGCTTGTTCATCAGGGGGGCGACGGCGTGTGCCCGCGCCGGTTCGGACAGGGCCTCGTACCACTGCCAGAAACCGGCCAGGATCGCGTTGTCGGCTCCCTGCTCGATCTCGCCGACCAGGCGCTTCCGGTAGGCGACGTCGGTCAGGAGCCTGGGCAGCTGGGTCAGGACGGGGACCTCGGGCTGGGCGGCGAGGGTAAGCAGGCCGGCGCGGAAGATGTCGTCGGTCCGTGGACCCCAGGACTCGTGGTAGACCCGGGAGAAGATCGACACGAGGTTGTCGACGGCGCGGGCCCGGTCGGGCTGGTCCAACGGGTTGAGGCACGGGGGCTGACTGGACGATTCGGCGTCGAACAGGACGAGGCGGTCGACGGCGTCGGTCGGGTAGCGGGCGAGGATGTCGATGATCTGGTCGCCCTTCGGGTCGACGTTGACCACACCCCGGCCCGCGGCGACGTCGTCCAAGGTCATGCGGGCGAGCAGCTCGGACTTGCCCGAGCCGGTGGCGCCGAGGATGTGCAGGTGATGGCGACCGTCGGGAACCCGCAGACCGACCGGACGGGCATGACCCGCGTCGGAGCGGCCGAGCAGGCGGATGTTCGGACCGGCCGCGGCGACGCCGGGTGGCGGGGCGACTGCTTTGGCTCCGGCGCGTTGCAGGCCGGGGGTCGCCTCGTCGACCGGCAGGTGGGCCAGTACGCCGACCTCGGCGACCGACAGCAGGTCCCCGCGGCCGAGTTGGCGGGCGGCGAGGACGGGCAGCGGGTGGCGCAGCCGGGCGCGCTTGTAGTAGTTGTGCTCGCCGTAGGCGGCGAACGCCGAGGCGATCGCGTGTGCCCGGCCGCGTAGCTGCCCGCCGACCCGGCCGACGGTCTCCTCATCTGCGGTGTCGTCGAGGACGGCGACGACGGCGTAGCGGACGCGAACCTCGAACTGGGCGCCGCGGCCCTTGGCGACGATCGCGCGGTCCTCCGCCGAGAGCGCGAGGGAGGTCTGAT
This sequence comes from Frankia sp. CeTa3Moorea, assembly GCF_978021225.1. Classification (NCBI taxonomy): domain Bacteria; kingdom Bacillati; phylum Actinomycetota; class Actinomycetes; order Frankiales; family Frankiaceae; genus Frankia; species Frankia sp. CeTa3Moorea. The sequence goes on from NZ_CDXDOR010000121.1 coordinate 13,139, forward strand.
GGTCGACCTTCACCGGCGCGGGGGTCCGACGGGTGCGCCGGGCCCGGCCCGTGTGGGGGGTGAGCAGGTCGAGCAGGCCGCCGATCAGCGTGGCCGAGCCGCCGGCGCGCACCCGCCGGGCCGCCCGGCGTGCCCTGGCGACGCGGCGGCCGGTGACGGGACGGGCCAGGATCTGCACGACCGCCCGCTGGGTCCGGGCCAGCCCGCCAGGCGCGGCGAGCAGCGCGCGGACCGGATCGACCTCATGATTCGTGCGGATCGGCAGCGCTTCGGGCCGGGCCAGGCGCAGCTCCCCGCCAGCCGCGAGCAGCCGCCGGCCGGGCCGGGCCACGACGGGCAGCGGCGCTCGCGCGGGGGCGGACCGGGTGTGCGCCCCGGGCCAGGCCGCCTCGACGGCCCGCTCCACAAAGCCCGCAGGCACGACGCCAGGCACCCAGATCTGGATGCGGACCCCGTCGGCGTCGAACAGGTACTCCCACACCAGGTGCGGCTGGCCGACGAGGCGTCGCCAGGACGGGCGTAGCAGGCCGAGCAGGTTCGCCCACAGCGCGCCCGCGCCCGCCGGATCGACGGTGGGCGGCGCCAGCACGGTCACCAGGCGCGCGCCGGCGATGAGCCGCTGCTGGTAGCGGCGGCGCATCCGCCGGCGCAGGGTGAGCAGGCCGGCGGTGGTGGCGGCGAGCAGCGGGGCGGCGAAGAGGCCCCAGGTCAGTGCCCACGCCCGTAGCTGGCCGAGGATCTGGTGGAGGAAGCCCCAGGGGTCGGTCAGGTAGGTGGCAAGCGGCGACGACGGTGTGGTGGCCGCCGCGGCGAGCAGATCCATGGTGACGATCTCCATCCGGCTACGGCGGTCAGGCGGGGTCGAGGTAGATCTGGCCGTCGGGATCGGCCGAGTCGTCCGGTGCGGCGAGGTCGAAGAAGCCGTCGTCGTCCCCGTCGGGCAGGTCCGCGGCGAGTTCGGCCGGATCGGTTGTGATCAGGGCGTGTTCGGCCCCGGAGGCGAGGGCCTGGAAGGCGACCCGCTGGGCGCCCGCCGCGAGCAGTCCTTGTCCGCGGTCGGCGGACAGCAGGAACTGGCGTTCGCCCTGGGACAGGTCGAAGGTGGCGGTGATCTCGTCGATGGCCTGCGGTGCCTGGCGCAGGAGGATCTGGGTGGGGGCGTTCGTGACGATCGCCTTGCCGAGATCGCTGGCGAGCACGTCGGCGGTGTCCTGGGTCGCGACGGTCAGCCCGGCCCAGTACTTCCGGGACGACTTGGCCATGCGGAACAGGAAGTCGGCGCCGGCGGGCTGGCGCATCAGCAGCCACGCCTCGTCGACCACGACCAGGCGGGGGCGGCGGTCGGCCGGGTTGGAGACCCGTCGCCATACCGCGTCGAGGACGAGCAGTGTGCCGATGGCTTTGAGCTCGTCGGGCAGGTCGCGCAGCGAGTAGACGACCAGGTGGCCGTCGCCGCGGCCGGTGCTCGGCCCGTCGAACAGACCGGAAAACGCCCCGGCGATGAACGGGTGCAGACCGGCGGCGAGGGCCCCCGCCGCCGGGTCGGTGGAGCCGGCCAGGGTCGCGGCCAGGTCGGTCAGCAGCGGCGCTGGCCGGCTCCAGCTGCGCGGGTCGGAGCTGATCCCGGCCGCCTGGTAGGTGGCGGTGATCGCCGCGTCGAGGGCAGCCCGTTCAGCCGCCGTCAGCTGGCCGACCAGGACGGAGATCACGGTGTGCAGGAACAGGGAGCGGCGCACCAGCGCATCACGCGGCGCGGTCCGACGCCCGTCGGGCGTGGTCTGGATCGGCAGGTCGAACGGGTTGATCCGCACCCGGTCGCCACCGAGGTGCAGGTAGGTCCCGCCGACCGCGGCGGCGAGCCGGGCGTACTCGTCTTCCGGGTCGACGACGTGGACCTCGATACCCCGGTACAGCGAGCGCAGCAGTTCGAGCTTGACCAGGTAGGACTTGCCGGCACCGGAGCGGCCGAGGATGACCGCGTTGTGGTTGTCGACGTCGCCGAACCGGTCCCAGTGCACCAGCCCGTTGCTGGCGACGTTGAGCCCGTAGAGCACCCCGCTCGGGGCGAGCGAGGTCGGATCGGCGGGCGGCAGGTCGGGGGAGGTGAACGGGAATGCCGCGCTCAACGCCGCCGTGTCGAAGGTGCGGCGCATCCGCACCTGGTCCAGGCCGAGGGGCAGGGTGCTGACCCAGCCTTGCAGGGATCGGTAGCTGGCCGGTTTGGCGTCCAGCAGCAGGCTGGCTGCCAGCGCCCGTACCGCGGCGACCTCGTCGGCCAACTCGCTTTCGCTGCTCGCGTGGACGGTGAGGTACAGGCCGAGGCGGAACAGCTTTCCTTCGCCGCGGGCGACGCGGGCGGACAGGTCGTAGGCGTCCTCGGTCGCCGCCTCGACCTGCGGGTCGACCAGCCGGCCGCGTTCGTCGCCGAGCTGGCGGCCGGACTCCAGCTTCGACAGCTGCCGGCGCAGCCGGTTGGCCGCGGTGACCGGGTCGATCGGCTCGATGTGCGCCGCGACGTCGACCCGGGCGGGGTAGGTCAGCAGCGGGGCGAGCCAGCCGGCGTGGACCTCGCGGGGGTAGCCGGTGATCGCCATCGTGGCGAGGAAGTCCCCGCCCACGTCCAGGTGGCGGGGCGCGACCGACAGCGCGTCCGGGACCAACGCCGCCGCGGCGTCCACCGGCCGTGGGGATGGATAGTGGGCCTGTGCGAGGGCTCGGCGTCGGGCTCGTCTGCTCATCGGGCGTGTCCCCTTCGTCGCGTGGGTCGTGCTGGCCGGCGGGAACCGCCCTCGGAGCGGCCGGCGGG
>NZ_CDXDOR010000122.1:0-15198 GCF_978021225.1 Frankia sp. CeTa3Moorea
GGGGCGGGTGTGGGAAGGCATCCCGTGTTCGGAGGGTGGTGCCACGGCTTCCTCTCGGCGACTGTGGGTCAGGTGGGGGGTGGTGTCCACCGGCTAGCATGACCCGGCGTGCGCAGCACCCGTGACCGCCGATCTTCGCCGGAAAATCATCGGGCTGCCGTCGGCGGTGCCGGCGGTGGCATCTCGCCGACGGAAACGAGCGCTCGTCCGGCGGTCGCCGCTGCGGCGGTGGGTGGCGGGTGTCCGGCCGATGACCGGTGCTCGCACGCCCGGGGTTCGCGCTCTCCTCCGTGCCTTCGCCGGCGATCGCCCGGCGGCGTGGCGGCCCGTCCCGGCTTCACGAAGATCATGTTGTTCGCGGGACCGTCGCGTCCTTCTGGTCGGATGGGCGGTCATCATGTCGTTCGGCCTCTCGTTCGGCCTCGCGGCCGGCTGGCACAGCCATTCCCGTCCACCAGATCGTGAAGATCGATGTCGACACCTCACCTAGGGGAACGCATGTCATCCGCAACCCCGGCCCAGCGCGGTAGTGGCACCGCCGAGGCCGACGCGACCCAGAAGCAGGATGCTCCCGGCGGCCTCGCCACGGCGGTAACCGCCTGCCGGTCCTGCGGCGGACCGGCCCCGCGCCTGTTCCTCTCCCTGGGGTCCACCCCCATCGCCAACCGCCTGGTGCGCGCCGACGCCCTCGACACAACCGATCCGTCGTTCCCGCTTGAGGTCGGCTTCTGCGAGGCCTGCGCACTCGTGCAGCTCACCCACGAGCTGCCGGCGTCCGAGATCTTCGACGAGGACTATCCCTACTTCTCCTCGTTCTCCGACATGCTCGTCCGCCACGCGGAGAAGCACGTGATCGACCTGATCGCGAGCCGCAACCTCGGGCCGGACAGCCTGGTGGTCGAGGTCGCCAGCAACGATGGCTACCTGCTGAAGGCGTTCGTCGAGCGGGGCATCCCGGTCCTCGGGATCGAGCCGACCCCCGGCCCGGCCGCGGCCGCCCGGGAGGCGGGCGTGCCGACCCGCGAGGAGTTCTTCGGCGCGGAGCTCGCCCGCCAGCTCGTCGCGGAGGGCCGCAAGGCCGATGTGATCATCGCGAACAACGTGATGGCCCACGTCCCGGACCTCAACAGCTTCGTCGAGGGCTTCTCGATCCTGCTCGCCGACGGCGGCCTCGTCGACGTCGAGAACCCCGGGGTCGGCGCGTTGCTGGTCCACACCGAGTTCGACACGGTCTACCACGAGCACTTCTGCTACTTCTCCACGATCGCGGTCGACGTCCTGATGCGCCGGCACGGCCTCGCGCTCGTCGGCGTCCAGGAGTTCCCCGAGCTGCACGGCGGCACCCTGCGGTGGAGCATGCAGCACACCGCCGCCGCGGAGCCGGCCGAGTCGGTGGCGGCGGTGCTCGACGCCGAGCGGGCCGCCGGGCTCGACACGTTCGACCGGTACGCCAGCTTCGGCGACGACGTCCGCGCCGTGCAGGACGAGCTGGTGGCGTTGCTGCGCTCGCTGCGCGCCGACGGTAGGACCATCGCCGCCTACGGCGCGGCGGCCAAGGGAGCGACCCTGCTGAACTCCAGCGGCATCGGCACCGACCTGCTCGATTTCGTCGTCGATCGCAACATCCACAAGCAGGGCCGGTACCTGCCCGGCGCCCGGTTGCCGATCCTCGATCCCGCCGTCCTGCTGGAGCGGCAGCCTGACTACCTGCTGCTGCTTGCGTGGAACGTGAAGAAGGAGATCATCGCCCAGCAGGCCGAGTACGCCGCGCGCGGCGGCTCCTTCATCGTGCCGGTTCCCCGGCCCGTAGTGCTGTAGGCAACCCATCGTGGTCTCAGGCCGTCGTTATTTCCGTCCGCGGTTGTGCGGACCCTGCTCGCTGGGCTGGCCGAGCCGGTCGGGCTGGTCGGGAGAGCGGGTATGACGGACAGCGACGGGGACCTGAGAGCCCCGGGTGGGGAGGACGACTCCCCATCCGAGGGTTCCCCTGATGAGACCCGGTACGTGCCACGATCGCAGCGCCCCGCGCGGGCGACCGGGCAGCGTCCCGGCGAGCGGACCGAACGTCCCGGCGAAGGGTTCGAACGCCGTGGCGACCGCCGACCCGGCGAGGGTTTCGAGGTGGTCACGGGGCCGGTCCGCCCGCAGCCCGCTCCGGCGCCGCGGCCGGGGCCCGGGCCGTCCGGGCCCGCGATCCAGCCGCCCGTCGGCGACCCGCACCTGTCCCAGCCGTCATCCCGCCCGGTGACGCCCCCTGTCCGTCCGGGTGCCGGCCAGCCACCGCCCGGCGTCGTCACCGCCACGATGGACCTGAGCGCGCTGCAACGCCGGTTGCGGGCGGAGAAGACCGAGCTCCTCCATCGGGTCGAGGGGCAGGCTCCCCGGCATCGCCGCTCGGACCGGCGGGCGCGCCGAACCGACGAGACCGACCCGGAGAGCACGCAGATCTTTCCGCGCCAGCCCCCCGCCGGGCGTGACGGCCGATCTCCCGGGGCGGGCGCCGCGCGGTCCCGCGGCCGACGAAGGCTCGCCGCGGCAGGCGGCGGCGAGCGTGCCGCGGCCGCGTCCTTCGGGCCGGGGCCCGGTAACGGGGCTGAGGGCCTGGCGGACGATCTGACCGGCGGCGAGGGTCCGGGCGGCGAGGGTCCCGGCGGCCGTGGCGGAGCCAGGTCGAAGGCGATCTGGACGCTGATGGACCAGGCCGTCTCCAGTGCGACGAACGCCGCGATCTCGTTCCTGATTGCCCATCAGGTCAGCGACGTCGAGTACGGCGCGTTCGGTATTGCGTACACGTTGTTCTCCATCGTCATCGGCCTGGTCCGTGCCGGGAGCTGCATGCCGCTGAGCATGTTCTACTCGAGTGTCACCCGGAGTGACTTCCGGGCGGCGGCCACCGCCACCACCGGCTCGTCGTTCGTCTTCGGCGTGGCCGTGGGAATCACGTTCGTCGGCCTGGGCCTGCTGCTCGGCGGCCCGGTCGGGTCGTCGTTGTCGGCGATGGGCCTCGTGCTGCCCGGCCTGCTGCTGCAGGATGCGTGGCGCTATGTCTTCTTCGCGATGGGGAAGCCCTTCGGCGCCTTCGTCAACGACACCGTCTGGGCGGTCGTCCAGATCCTCGGGATCTTCCTGCTCATCCACCGCGGTGTGACCGCATCCCCGCCGCTGCTGCTCGCCTGGGGGGCCTCGGCTCTCGTCGCGGCCCTGCTGGGGATAGCCCAGGCCGGCTTCTGGCCGTCGCCCGGCGAGACCCTTCGATGGCTTCGCAGGAACAAGTCGAACTCCGCCTACCTGGCGGCGGAGTTCATCACTGTCCAGGGCGCGATGCAGACCTCGCTGCTGGTGATCGGAGCGGTGGGTTCACTGGCGACGGTGGGCGCCCTGCAAGGCGCGCGCACGCTGCTCGGCCCGACCACGGTGGTCGGGGTGGGGGTCGTGAGCTTCGCGTTGCCGGAGTTCTCCAAGCGGACCTCCATGACCCGCCACGCCCGGGAGCGCGCCGCCTACGCTCTCTCGGCCCTCGTCCTCGCCATTGGCACGGCGTGGAGCCTGATCTTCTACCTCCTTCCGGAACGTTACGGTCAGGTGTTGTTGGGCGACTCGTGGGATGGCGTCAAGAACATCCTGGGGCTGTCGATCCTGCACTATCTGGCCGCGTCGGTCGCGGTCGGACCGGCATGTATGGTCTACGCACTCGGAAAAACCAAGATCACATTCTGGGTCAATGCAGCCTTTGCGCCAATGTTGTTTGGTTTTCCCATCATTGGGTTGCTTGTCGGGGGCGCGCGGGGCGCGGTCGTCGGCTATAACATCGCTTTCTGGTCCATTGCACCGGTGTGGTTTGTACTGCTCCGCCGGCTCGGTCGGGAGCACGACGTGGAGCAGGCCGCGCTACGGGACGCGGCGCGGGCGGCGCGGGGCGGCTCCGGGCCTGCTCCCGCCCCGGCGGGGCCGGGAGGACGAGAGTTGCCGCGCCCGCGCCGGGCCGGGATGAGCGACGCACGCCGGTCGAGACGGTCGAACGCCGGCGAATCTGACCATCGAATGGATCCCGTGGATGATGTCGAGGATGTGGATGTCGCTCCGGAGCACGGCCCTCGCCGGCCTGGTCACGGAACCGGATCGCGGCGTGGTGGGCGGGGCACCTGAGCGTCCGTGCGGCGTCAGTCATAGCTATAGACCGTTTACTATCCGCTATCGGCTATGCTCACAAATCGGTTCCGTCAGATCTAGACCGTGGTCCGGCAATCGGGCCGGATGCTCCTGTGGGGGGCCACATTGAGTTCGCTTCATGTCCCGCTGGAGGAGTCGTTGCGTCGTCTCACCGGCACTCCGATCCGGGTGCGGGCCCGGTCCGCTCGTTCTGAGTCCGTGGCGGGTGCGTCATGAGTCGCAACGTGCAGGCGGGCAACGAGACCAGCCGGGCTCCCTCCGCCCCGTCCCTGCTTCGTATCCTCCAGCCACGGCTGCTGGTCGTCGCCATCGTCGTGGTCATCTTCGCGGCTCTGGCGGCCGCCTACTCCAAGACGCAGACGGCGACCTACCGGTCGAGTGCCCGGGTCTTCCTCTCGACGGACTCGGGTACGCTCGGTGCCAACTCGGTCGACGCGACCCGCTTCGTGCAGACCCAGGCGCAGTTCGCCCAGTCCTCGGCGGCCGTCGCGGAGATCGCGAAGGAACTCAAGCTGCCCGAGGTGGACGTCGCCGCCCGGCTCAGCACCTCGCCGTCCGACGAGGGCTACTTCTTCGTCATCGAGGGGAAGGGCTCGAGCCAGCAGGGGGCGGACGCGCTGGTCAAGTCGGCCGAGGATGCCTACAGCAAGCTCTTGACGACTTACGGCCCCAACAGCCAGGCGAATATCAGCGCCATGATCAAGCTACGTGACGGGCTGGTGGCGGAGCAGGCCGCCGCGGGTCAGGGAGCCGGTATTGCCGGGAGCGTCGACAATACCGTCCGCAACACGCAGATCGCGAACCTCAACACGCAGATCGCCACCGCCCGCACCGCCTCCGCGCTGGCGAGCACGTCGATCAAACTGGCCGAGCCGCCCGTCGCCGGGGGCCAGAGCGGGCCGAACCTGTTCCGTAACACGCTGGTCGCTGCGATCGTCGGGCTGCTCGGTTCGATCGCGGCAATCTGGATCATGTATCAGCGCCGGCCCACGATCCTCGACCCGCACAACCCGTCCGACACCCTGGGCGTGCCGCTGATCGCAGTCCTGGCGCCGGGACGGACCACCGCCAGCGCGGCCGAGACCCTGGTCTCGGCGATGTCCGCGGTGATGTCCCCGACGAGCAAGGTGGTCGCGTTCACCCCGGCGTCGCGGGGGGACCTGACCGCTGACCTCGTCGCCTCCGTGGCCGCGGCCTGGTCCGATGATCAGGGCGTCGTCCTGATCCTGGACACCTCGCCGTCGTCCGAGGTGCGGGGAGTTCTCGAGGGACTGCCCCGAGCGACCTCCGGGGAGCTGCCTCGCTGGGCGCACGAGCCGACCTGCCTGGCACGCTCGTCCGGCACCGGGCGGGGGCACATCCTCTACAACCGAGTGTCGCCGGCCCGGGCCGCCCGGCCTGGTGGCCTCGCCCCGATCCTCGCCGACCGGGCGCCGGTCGTCGACCTCGTCATCCTTGTCACCTCGGCGCTGGCCGAGCTGCCGATGACCGCGGCCTCCGCCATCCAGGCCGACGCCGTCGTGGTCATCACCTCCACCGAAACCAGTCTCAAGGAGCTCGAGCAGGTGCCGCGGGACTGGCCGGCGCTCGCCGAGCGAGTCGTGGGCGTCGTGCACGACGGCCGGACCGGCATCCGCCGGGCCGTCGCGGCGGCCCCGGAGCGTCGTTCGTCGGTCGACACCATCACCTCCAACTCCCCGGTGGGGGACTCGGCTCCGGTGAGCAAGCGGGGCGGCGGCGTGGACTCGGAGGCCACCGACCGCTACGCCCGCCCCGGCAAGCGTTAGGACAGCCCGTAGCCGCGAGGGTCCGGGGCCCCGAGGTTCCCTGATTCATTCCAGACGGCTCTGGATTCTAGACGGCCCTGGATTCCAGGAGGCGCAACGCCGGTATGACGAGCCGGGCGGTCAGCGTAATCTGACCGTCCGGCTTTTCGTCGTACCGGCTCCTCGTGGTATGCCCAGTCCCGGTCCCAGTTCCGGCCATCGCGATGGTGAGGCGAGCGGAACCGTTAGTCCGTCCTCGGTGGCTCGACACGGGGACCCGCGGCGAGCACGGGCGGGATGGCGGTCTGTGTGGACGGCGCCATCCGCGCGATGTGGTGCGGTCGCGCGTGCCGTGCCGTGGGTCAGATCGCGGCGTCAGATCGCGGCGAAGGACCGGCCCGGCACGGGAGCCGGTGGGAGCGGCGGTGACGACGCTCCCGGATCCCCTTGGAGCCTGACGGCCTCCTCTGGGGTCACCGTGAACCAGGTGACGAGCAGGAGGCCGAGCCCGGTGACGACCGGGGCCAGCAGGCCTCCGGACAGCACGCTATAGAAGATTAACACAGACCCGGAGAGCACGAACGACTGCGAGCCGCGTACGAACATCGCTACCACCAGACCGATGAACGCGGTGGTCCCGACGACGCCGTACTCGAGGATCAGCTTGGGTAGGAGGGCGTAGTTCAGCGGTAGTCCGGTGCGGTGGTAGAACGCGGCGGCGTCCCGGTCGGCGAACCCGGGCCCCCAGCCGAACGCCACCGTCATCGGATCGCTGCCGAGCGCGTCCCAGGTCCGCTGGTACGGCTGGACGAAGCGCAGGCTGCCGCTAGACGTCGATGAGGACGTCTCCGTGGCACGCGCGGCGAAGATATCCGACGCCGGGGTGAAGCTGATGATCAGCGCCACGAGGCTCACCCCGAGCAGGGCGGTGAGCGCGAATCGGGCGCCCTTGTGAACGGCCAGCAGGACGCCCGCGCAGGCCAGCAGGAGCAGACCGGTGCCAGAAACGGTGCTCAGGATGGCCAGCACAAACATGATCATGCGCCACCAGCCGCCGTTACGCAGTGTGCAGACCACGATACCGAAGCCGAGGAACTGCGAGCAGAACGACGCCTCGAGGCAGATGAAGGCGTTCGACTTGTACAGCGACGAGCCATACTGCACGGGGTAGGACGTGTTGAACCCCTGCATCAGGAACTGCGACGGCACGGCGTTCTTGACGACGTCGGTGTATGGAACGCCGACGAGCTGAATGGCGAACTGGAACAGGGCGAGACCGGCGAGCACCGTGATCATGATTAGAAAACGGTCCAGCAGCCGGGGCAGGAGAGCGCGGGCGTCCGCGCCGCGCAGGCCGAAGAGGAACGGCACGTATGTCGCCAGCAGCAGCAACAACGAGGTGAAGGACGTGTCGTCGTTCTGCTGGAGGAAGGAGACGAGTGCCGAGGCCGAACATGCCGTCATCGCGACGAGGTAGGTGGTCACCCGGCCGGAGTTGTACGTCAGACCTCCGCGCCGCAGCATCAAGGCCGCGCAGACATAGGTGATCGGCAGGATTACCTGAACCTGTGAACTGCCCACCGGGAAAGCGATCCGTTGCAGGAAGATCTCGCAGAAGAGCAGAATCGTCAGCATCCGGAGGGTGGCGTCGTTGACCGACTTCCCGCTGCCGGCCTCCTGGGTCGGGATCACCCACGACCGTGGAATCCTGGTCGTGAGCGTGGTGGTGACCACTGGTTCCCGTCCCCCGTTCCTGGTCAGTGGGCTCCCGGGCGCCGCGCCCGGCGGCGGGGCCCGGCGATGGAAGCCCATCGGCACGTCGGCACGTCGGCACGTCGGATAGCTGGCGCGACGGGCGGACGGCGCGGGCGGTTCAGTGTATCCGGGGCCCTCGTGCCGTCTCGCAAGGCGGTCTCCGTGCCGTTTCCGGAGCGCACGGTCCCGTCTTCGTCACGTCTCGCAGCCAGCTGGTGGGGGCTCTTCGAACCCGGCGCGGGCGGTGAATAATAGCGGTCGTCCGACCCGACAGTCATCGGTTTGCATCCGTGTAGATCGGTGCCGCCACGAGGGACCCAGCTCGGGAACCCGCCTGGCGGTGACACGCGTTTGTCGTACCAGGACGGCGTCATCGCCGCGGTGATATTCGATTTTGGTCTGCCTCGGGTTCGGACCGGTCATCATCGCCGTTGTGGCGGTTGTGCAGGATCTGCCTGGTCCTGGATCTGGTCCTGGATCTGGTCCTGGTCCCGAGGCCGGGACCGTGCCGTCGGCGGACTTCTAGGCCTCGGGGCCCGTGGGCTCTGGCGCGCCCACGGGCCCCGAGTCGTTGCGCAGCGGGAGCGCGTCAGTAGCTCTTCTTCGCCGGCCGCAGGTGTAGCTCGGTGATCTCCGCGGTGGGTGGGAGCCGGATCAGGTAATCGACGAGATCGGCCACGTCGGCCGCTTGGACGAGTAGCTCGGGCGCGTACTCACGGCCTTCCCGGGCGTAGATCGCCTCCTGCCGCGGGGTCGCCGTACGGCCGAGATGGATGGTAGTCACCCGGATGCCGTCGGCGTTGATCTCCTGGCGCAGGCTGTCGGCGAACCCCCGCATGGCATGCTGGGTGGCGGCGAACACGCTGGTGCCCGCGCCGGCCCGGATGCCCTGGGTGGAGTTGACGATGACGATGTCGGCGCCGCGGTCGGCCCCAGCGACCCGCAGCGCCGGCAGCAGTCGCTGGGTGAGCGCGTACGGTGCCCGGACGTTCGCGAGGTACTGGGCGTCGAGATCGGCCAGCGACACGGCGTCCACCCGGGCGCTTCCGTAGGCGCCGGCGCTGTGCACCAGATGATCGACGCGGCCGTAGCGGCCCGTGACCTCGGCGGTGAACGCGACGACGGCCGCGTCGTCGGTCAGGTCGAGGCACACCGGCGTCAGGGTGCCTGGCCCGCTCGCCTCCTTGCCGAGGGCATCGAGTCGGGTCTGGTCGCGCCCAAGCGCGAGGACGGTGGCTCCGTCCGAGGCCAGCAGCAGCGCGGTGGCCCGGCCGATGCCGCTCGATGCACCGGTCACCACAGCGACCTGCCCGGCGAGCGGAACCTCGTCCGCCGCCGGGCCGTCCGCGCCTGCGCCCGCGCCCGATCCGTTCGGGGCCGCCATCAGGCGTTCTGGTGGGAGAACACCAGTACCGCGTCCTCCCGCGGTGGCGCGGTGTCGTAGGTCAGGCAGATGTCCTCGGGGATCCGGCTCAGGTCGGTGCCACGCAGGTAGTCCCGCATGGTCGTGCCGGTGCACTCCGCGTCGACGTTTGGCGCTCCGACGTGGTTGACCACGTCGTCGAAGTGGACGGTGCGGAAGTCCATGCTGAACCGGGTGCGGCCGGAGTTGTTCGGCACCGAGGAGTGCAGCTGGGCCGCCGAGAAGATCATTATTCCGCCGGAGGGGGCGACCACCCGGGTCTGCGGAAAGATTTCCACCTCCTCCTCGGGCTTGGGCTGCTTGCGACTGTCGGACTTGATGTGTTTCGCGGCGTCGGCCCGGTTCTTCGCGTTCCACTCGTAGTAGTCGTAGTCGCGGGAACCGTTCTTCACGCCCTGGGAGAAGTAGCGCGGGTGGAAGGCCATGGCGTTCTCCGGCACGATGTCGAAGATCGGCATCCACCAGTTGAGCTGGCAGAACGGTGCCGAGTACCAGGTGTCGCGGTGCGGGTGGAAGGCGTAGGCGATGCCCGAGGTGAGGTAGTCGTCCGACGTCGAGGTCCGCAGCCGGGGCACGTCGAAGTAGGTCTTCGACAGGTCGCAGCCGTGCTCGGCGAGAATCGCCGGCAGCAGCTCCTTGCAGGTGGGGTGGTGGATGAACCGTGGCTTCAGCTCGGCGAGCAGGGCCGCGTAGTCCTCGACCGGCATGTGGTATTGCGCCGTCTCGGGGTCGAGATCGCCGAAGGCCTCGCGGATCAGGGCGCGGCTGAACTCGACGAACTCCCGCGTCGCGGGCCTGGGCGCGTAGACGAACAGCTCGCCGGCGTAGAGCCTCGCCCGCCGCTCGTCATCGGACAGCGTGGACTCGACCAGTACCGAACTCATCAGGTTCCCCCTCGGAACGAACATGGGTGAGAAGCAGCCGGGCCATGGCGAGTTCGTCCGGCGTGGTGACATGGATGTTCGCCGGCTCGCCGGGGATGACCACGACCAGGCCGCCGGCCGCGGCGACCATCGCCGAGTCCTCGACGGCCTCGCGGGCCCCCGCGTGCACGGAGCGCAGCAGGTCCGCCCGGAAGGCGTGCGGGGTCTGCACGAGCCGGTGAGTCTCCCGCGGCAGTGAGGCCCCGGTGACCAACCGGGGGGTGTCGTCGGGGAGGCCGTCGATCACCGTCGAGTGGATCTCCTTGACGACCTCGGTGAGCGGGAGGCCGGGTACGGCCGCGTCGGCGCCGGCGCGGACCTCGTCGACGACCCGCTGGTACAGGGCGGGAGTCGCGAGCGGATGGGCGGCGTCGGTGATCACGATGATCCCGGCGTCCGCGGGCACGGCCGCCAGCCCCGCCCGGACGGACTCGGCCCGGGTGGCGCCGCCGGCGACGACCCGCACTCCGTCCGGCGGTGACCAGTGGCCGATCAGGGCGGCGGGGACGACCACGGCGATGCCGTCACTGGCGGGCCGCGCTGCCGCGACCGGGTGGGCGAGCAGGGGCTCACCCCCGAGGTCGAAGAACTGTTTCGGCCCGCCGAAACGCGTGCCGCCGCCGCCGGCCAGCACGATCGTCCAGACCGGGCCGCTGTTCCCGGTGCTCCCCGCGCCGTTGGTGACGGCGACAGCGGTGTCGGTCACCGCTGGGCTCCCGCGGGCGCGGCGCTGGTGACGTCGCTGAGCAGATCGACGCCCGCCAGGGCGTCGGCCGCCGCCGCGACGGTGTCGAACGGCAGGTCCGCGCGGTCGGCGATGTCGAGCAGGCTGCGCGTGCCGTCGGCCAGGTTCAGCACCCACAGCAGGCCCATCTCGATCGCCTGGCGGTTCATGGTGGCCCCGATGGCGCGGTACAGGCCTCGCCGGCCGAGCTGCGGCTCCCCGTAGGGGGCGGTGTTGCGCCAGATGCGGTCGCGCTCGCAGATGGCGATCGTCCGCAGCAGGATCGCGAACGAGTCGGCCAGTGACTCCGGGGTCACGAAGTCGAGGTCGTCCGCGGACGTGTGGTACTGCGGATAGTCGCCGTGCTGGCCCCGCCCGAACCGGCCGACGGGCAGGTCGAAACCGGGGGAGCAGAACTGCCGTTCGTCGTAGCCGTAGGGGGAGAAGTCGATGGCCCGGTGCGGCCGCCCGGTCTCGGCGAGCGCCGCGGCCGCGGCCCGGTCGACGACGGCGTCACCCCGCCGGCTGCGCTTGTAGGTCGGGTCGGAACGGTCGCCCAGGCCGGTCAGCACCAGCCCGTGCCGAATGCGCCCGACGGTGTCGCGGTTGCGCGCGAGCCAGGTGATCGATCCGATCGTGCCGGGGATGAACAGCAGCCGGAAGGTGTGCCGGCGGGGCAGCCTGGCCAGGGTGCGGGCCAGCAGGGTGGCCGTGGCGATGCCCGAGCAGTTGTCGTTCGCCATCGCCGGGTGGCAGGTGTGGGTCGTGATGAGGAACTCGTCGTCCGTGGTCCCGGGCAGCACGATCTCGCCGTAGGTCAGCGACCCCGCGGTGAGGGTGGTGTCGATCTCCACGCCGTACTCGCCGTCGGGCAGCGCGGCGAGCTGCCGGTCGGTCAGGCAGAAGCCCCAGTTCTCGGTGTAGTAGGAGGTCCGGTAGGGCACCCAGTCCGGGCGGTCCGGCATCGAGAACAGGTGCGGGCGCAGCTCGTCGAGGGACAGCCGGGCGCGGACCGGTGTGCTGTACCCCAGCAGGTGCAGCGGGTTGTCAGCGGCGTCGACGATGGTCTTGCCGTCCGGGCCGGTCAACCGGGCCGAGGTGACGTTCCATTCCCGGGGCACGGTCCAGTCCAGGACCGGTGTCCCGCTGGGGACCTCGTGCACCGTGAGCGCGGGCTCCGGGCCGAGCGCCCGCGCGACGGTGGCGAGCGTCGTGCGGACACCGTCCCCGGTGATGCTGCGCGCGGGGGGCAGCAGGGTGGCGACCAGGTCGTGCAGCCACGTACCCGGGTCGGCGCCTGCCGTCGCCGCGTACTCGCTTGCGCCGCCGGGGTCGGAACCGCTCAGGGGGGAACCGTTCGGCTCGGGACCGCCGGAGCCGCGGGAGGAATCGCTCATCGCTGGACCCGTCCGGAACCTCAGCCGGCCCAGACACGCCAAGGCGCGGCACCGGAATCCCAGAGCTGGTTCAGCTCGGTCCAGTCGCGGAACGTGTCCATACCCATCCAGAATCCGTCGTGGGTGTGCAGGGTCAGCTCACCGTCCCGGGCCAGCTGCTGCAGCGGGTGACGCTCCAGCAGCAGTGCCGGGTCGTCGTCGAGGTACTTGTCGATGAACTCGCGCTCGAAGACGAAATATCCCCCGCTCACCCAGCCGGTCTGCGGCGGCTTCTCGGCGAAGAGGGTGACGGCGTTGCCGTCCGTGGTCAGCTCGCCGTAGCGACTCGACGGCCGGACGCCGGTGACCGTCCCGATCCGCCCCGACGCCAGGTGGTCGGCGAGCACCGCGCCGATATCGACGGCACCGACTCCGTCGCCGTAGGTCAGCATGAACCGCGGGCCGGTCAGGTACTGGGCGACCCGGCGCAGCCGGGCTCCGGTTCCGGTGAGTAGGCCCGTCTCGGCGAAGGTCACCTCCCACGCCTCGTCGCCCACGGTGTTGTGGAACTGGGGGGTGTGGTCGTCGGAGAGCGTGAGGGTGAAGTCGGCGACCTGCGCACGGTAGGCGAGGAAGTAGTTCTTGATCAGATCGCTCTTGTAGCCGAGGCAGAGCACGAACTTACGGAAGCCGTAGTGCTCGTAGGTCTTCATGATGTGCCACAGCACCGGCTTGCCGCCGATGTCCACCAGCGGCTTGGGTAGTTTCTCGCTGGCTTCCCGCAGCCGGGTTCCCATCCCGCCGCACAGGATCACGACGGGGATGTCCGCCACGTCGGGAATCTCGCTGGTCTGGGCGATCTCGATGCTCAAGGCTGTTGCGTCTCCCGTGCTCATGCCCCGGTCCGGACGCACTCGGGGCGGATGGGCGTCGATGGCCTGGTCGTCGCGGGACCGCGATGCGCTCCGGGCGACCCGGGACAGCCGTCCCGCGGGCCGGCTGGTCGTGACCGGTGGGGGCAGCCACCGGGCGGTCCGGCTGCGCGGGCGGCGCGTTCTCACGCGGGTGAGGACGTCGCTGCTCGCCCGCGAACGTGCGTGCGGGCGTGATCCCGTGGCAACGGTACCGTATGGGCCTTTGCCGGCTGGTGGTGTCCCTACGAACCCGCGCGTGCGGCATAGACCCCACAACCCCGCGGGCCTCCCATGCGTCTGACTCCGGTAACTCCCGTGACTCCCCTGACTCCGGTGACTCTGGGACCGGATGACGGTTTCGGTGGGTCGGGTGCGCCTGTCGAACGATTCTCTCGGAGCGGGAGGGTTGGTCTACGGATGGTCGATCGTTGCACTGCGTGATAAGCCGAGGCCGCCGAAGGCACACTTCGTCGGTGGTTGTTACTGTTTGGCGATCACTCTCGGATTACCGAACGAGTCTCGGCTCAGGTGTCGACGGTGATGGCGGACCTCGTTGCGAGTCACCGGATCGGGGAGAGTGCCGCCCTTGACCGTACTTTTGCGTTACATGAATAAAAATGACTTTATAGGTAGAAACGTACGACTGGGGTGATGCGGGTGCGCGGGCGCTCCTGGTCGGATGACCCTCCGGCCGGCCGCTGGCCGGTGGACGGATCGCCATCCTCGGACCAGGACGGCACGGTGCGCCACTCCGAGGCGGATCCGCCCCGTTCGGCCGATCGGTGGCTCGCCGGTGGAAGCGCCGGCATGCCGACCCCGTCCCGGGGCGAGTGGCTGGACGCCCGGCTGCTCCCGCTGCGCCGTCGCCGAAGTGACACGACGACGCGGATGCTCCGTTCCCCCAGCGAGGGTTCCCCCACCGAGCTGGTCCACATCCGCCGCAACGGTGCTTCTTGCGACGCGCGTGGCGGCCCGGTCACAGGCCCCGCCGGGGACCGGGCGGACCCGGCGCGGGCACGTCCGGACGGTGCCACCACGACCGTGTTCCATTGGCACGGGCGGCAGGCCCCGGCCGGTAAGGGGCTGGACACGCCGGACACGAACGTCCTGGCCTGGGGCGTGCCGGCTCGAGGCGTGCCGGCTCGAGGCGTGCCGGCCCGGGACGTGCCGGCCCGGGACGTGCCGGCCTGGGACGTGCCGGCCTGGGACGTCCCAGCCTGGGACGGGCAGGTACCGGACGCGCGTGTTCGGGCGGACGACGGCGGTGGGCCTGGCCCGGGTCGTCCATCTCGCGTCGCCGGTTGGATCACCGCGCGCCCCGGGGGCCGAGCCGGCCGAATCCCGCGTCTCCCGCTCGTCGCGGTCTCGATCGCGGTCGTGCTCGCCCTGACCGCCCTGACCGCCTGGGTTCTGGCGCCCTCCGGAGGACACCCCACGGACACAGCGGCCGGCGGCCCGACGTCCGCCCCGCCGACGCCGCCCCCGCCGCAGTCGCCGCCCGCGCGGTCGCCGGGCTCCGGCCTCTCGCCCGCACCGGGGGTCCAGCCGCCGGTCACCGCGTCCCGGGTACAGCGGGCCGCCACGACCGGTGAGTTTCCCACGGGGGTCGCCGCGCACACGTTGGCGCAGGCGAACCGCTGGGCGGAATTCCGTGGCCGGCCCAACGACGTCGTCGTCATGTACACCGAGCGGTCCAGCTGGCGGGCGATCGTCGAGCCCTGGATCGGGCGCGACGCCTCGACCTTCGCCGAGTTCTCTGGCATATGGGTCATCAGCCAGCCGCTCTTTCCAGACCAAGGGCCGGAGAAGGGCAACCTCGCCGACTGTGCGGCCGGCCGCTACGACGCCGAGTGGCGGCAGTTCGGCCGCTGGCTGGTGAGCATGGGGCGGGGCGACTCGTTCGTCCGGCTGGGCTGGGAGTTCAACGGACTGTGGTTCGCGTGGGCGGCCACGGACCCGCAGCAGTGGGTGCAGTGCTTCCGCAACGCCTCGTCGGCGATCAAGGCCACCAGCCCGCGGGTCCGCATCGACTGGAACCTCAACGCCCACGGCTCGACCACGTCGGTCGGCGCCTTCGATCTCTACCCGGGTGACCAGTACGTCGATGTCATCGGGGTCGACACCTACGACCAGTACCCGCCGAGCCC
>NZ_CDXDOR010000123.1:0-4790 GCF_978021225.1 Frankia sp. CeTa3Moorea
CCCGTGGCCCCGCCCCACCCGCAGGCCGCCCGAGGGCGTGCCGTACGGCGCCGGGGCGGCCTGCGGGTGGGGCGGGGCCACGGGTGGCTGCACGACCTGCGTCGCGGCCTCGGCGGGGTCGGGGACGCCGGAAGTGCCGGAAGTGCCGGGGTCGTCTACGGTGATGCCGAAGTCGGTCGCGATGCCGGCCAGCCCCGAGGCGTAGCCCTGGCCGACCGCCCGCACCTTCCAGGCCCCGGCGCGCCGGTAGAGCTCGACGAGAATCAGCGCCGTCTCGCTGCTCAGCCCGGACGGATCGAAGCGGGCGAGCTCGGCGCCGCCACGCGCGTCCCGTACCACAATGCTCAGGCCGCGCAGGGCGGCGAAGGTCGCCGGCCCGCTGCCGTCGAGACTCCCGGTGACGACCACCTTGTCAATCTCCGGCGGGACCGCGGCCAACGTGCACTCCAGCACGGACGGCGGTACGAGACGCACCCCGGGACCTGTCGGCTGGTTGAAAAAGACGAAGTCGTCGTCGGTGCGCACCTTGCCGTGGATGGTCACCAGGATCGCCGCGATGTCCAACGGACTCGACGAGGCGATCTCGACCCGGACGTCGGTGGTGGGCAACGCGGCGTTGCCGCCCTTGGTAAGCACCTGTGCCATGAACCCCTCCAACGTCGCACCACGATAACTCCCGCGCCGGCCACCACGGTTCCCGGGATCACTGCCGACCATACGATCGCGGGTATGGAACAACGTGGCGGGGCATCGGCCTGGTGAGCGACAGCGCGATCCTGCGATCGGTCGAGGAGCATGCGGCGGCAGTCTTCGGACCGGGCACCGGTCGGGCCGGGGTCACGTTCCTCGGCACCGACCAGATCGAGGTGCTGCGGTTCGGCCCGGACCGAGCGGGCGTCGTCCGCTATCTCACCCTGGGCATGTCCCGGGAGCCGATGACGGCGGCGGCGGCGACCGTGCGCGATCCCGCCGGCCCGCGGGCCGAACTCGTGCTGTCCCTGCGCGGGCGGCGCGACAGCGTGCTGCGGCGGTTGGCCGTGTTGGCCGCCGTCCCGACGGTCGAGGGCCGTCCGGTGGCTCCCGGGTCCGGCCTGGATCTCGGGGAACCGCTCTGGGACGGCGCCCCGTTCACCGCGGTGCTCGTCGGCGAGCCCGGCGGGCTCATCCCCGATCTCGCCACCGGGCTCGCACCCGTCCGCTTTCTCCCCCTGCTTCCGATGACCCCCAACGAGTCCGCCTACAAGCGGGTGCACGGCCCAGACGCGCTGCATCAGCGGTGGCTGGCGGCCGGGACGGATCTGCGCGACCCCGGCCGCCGGGAGGTCGATCTCGGCTGACTCCCGGCACGGGGGGTGGATCCGTCGTGAACGGGCCGCGGGTTCCTCCGTTTCCACTACTCTCATCTAGTTGTGACCCGTGACGCCGCGGCCGGTTCTCCGCGTTCCCGCCGATTCCCGCGGGCGCCCTCGCCGTCAGCTGCCACCGGTCAGACTGGTCGACCGGCCGGCACCGATCCGTCGGCACGCGCCGATCCGGGCACTGGTCCTCGCGCCGCCGCCCGGTCCGGCCACGGGACGAACCCGGGGGCCGGTCCACGCCGCCGTGCCGTCCTGCTCGGCGGCCTCGGGCTGGGGGGCGCCGCGCTGGGCGGGGCGAGCCTGGCGGCCTGCGGCGGCTCCGGCGGTTCGATCCCGGCCCCCGCGCCGACCCTGCGGGCGCCCACCCCGATCGCGGGCATCACCGACGGGGTCTTCGGGCTCGGGGTCGCCAGCGGCGACCCGTTGCCGGACGGCGTCATCCTCTGGACCCGGCTCGCACCGAGGCCGACCGAGGGCGGCGGCATGCCCACGCGGAACATTGAGGTCGACTGGCAGATCGCGACGGACGAGGGTTTCCGCGATGTGGTGCGCGCCGGCACGCAGACCGCGCAGGCGGCGTTCGCGCATTCCGTCCACGTCGACGTCCGCGGACTCGCGCCGGAGCGTGACTACTTCTACCGGTTCCGTGCCGGCACCGTGCTCAGTCCGGTCGGCCGGACCCGGACGGCCGCAGCCCCCGGGAGGGGACCGGAATCGGCCGGCGGTGCCCTGACCTTCGCGCTGGCCTCATGCCAGGACTTCCAGAACGGGTATTGGCCGGCCTTCGACGGCATCGCCGCCGACGCGCCGGACCTCGTCGTCCACGTCGGCGACTACATCTACGAGTATGACCCGAGGAGCACCTATCCGGACCGGCGGCACACCACTCCGCAGCAGCCCGGCCTGGACCAACTCCAGACGCTGGCGGACTACCGCAACCGGTACGGCCAGTACAAGTCCGATCCTGCCCTGCAGGCCGCTCATCACGTGGCCCCCTGGGTCGTCACCTGGGACGACCACGAGGTCGAGAACAACTACGCCGGGCTGGTCGACGAGGCCGGCGACACCGGGGAGCAACGGCAGGATCCCGCGGCGTTCGCCCGCCAGCGTGCCGCCGCCTACCAGGCGTACTACGAACATATGCCGATCCGGGCGGAGCTGAATCCGGGATCGCCCGACATGCGGATCTACCGGCGGTTCGCGTTCGGGAACCTGGTGACGTTCAACGTCATGGACACCCGGCAGTACCGGACCAGGCAGCCCGGCGACTCCCCGCAGGGCATCGGGCCTGCCGCCCTGGGCCGGGACAACACGGCCGGCACGATGGCCGGCACCGCCCAGGAACGCTGGTTGCGCGACGGCCTGACCACGTCGCGGACCCGCTGGAACGTCCTCGCCCAGCAGACGATGCTGGCCCAGCTGAACGGGCAGCTGCCCCTTGGCGAGGGACCACGGCTGGCCAATCTGGATCAGAACGACGGGTACGGCCCCTACCGGGCCCGGTTGCTGTCGGAGATCCGCGACAGCGGCGTGCGCAACCCGGTGGTGCTCTCCGGTGACATCCACTGCGCCTGGGTGAACGACCTCCGGGTCGATTTCGACCGGCCCGAGACGCCGGTCGTCGCGACGGAGTTCGTCTGCACCTCGATCAGCTCGGCCTTCTTCCTCGTCAGCGAGGACTTCGTCCGGCGGAACAATGCCCGGCTCAACCCGCATGTCCGGTATTTTCGCGGTGACCGGCGAGGTTACACGCGCGTTCGCGTCACCCCGGACGAATGGCGCGCGGACATGCGGGTCGTCGCCGACATCGCCACTCGCCACTCGCCCACGTCCACGGATGCCACCTGGGTGGTCGAGAACGGGCGGCCCGGCGCGCGGCCGGCCTGAGAGCGAGCGTGCGGCGACAGCACGCTCCGGCCCTGCCAGCCCCACTCCGGCCCTGCCGGCCCGCACTGCCGACCGCTTTCCACCCGATTCACCGGAAAAGGCACGGGAATTCGACCACCGGATGACCTCCACCGGGTGGCCTCGCCGGCCTGCGCATCGCGAATAAATCCGAAGAAACTCGACGGTTCTACGGCCAGGACACCGGTCGCCACGTTAGCCTTTCCCCGGCCCGTCCGCCGCTTTCCACGCGCATTCTGGCGCCGTGCGGACGACGAACATCGGGAGCCGAACGTGACGATTCTACACCAACCGAGAGAACCGGGCGGAGCAGCGGATAGCGGGACGCAGCCGGTGGATGTCGTCGCCGCGCACACCAGGCCACGTACCCCTTTGCTCGGCTATCTGCGGACGACGTCCCACAAGGACATCGCCATCCTGTACGCCGTCACGTCGTTCGGGTTCTTCCTCTTCGCCGGTGTCCTGGCCGTGATGATGCGGGCGGAACTCGCCCGCCCGGGGCTGCAGTACTTCTCCAACGAGCAGTACAACCAGTTTTTCACGCTGCACGGCACACTGATGCTGCTCATGTTCGCCACCCCACTGGCGTTCGCGTTCGCGAACTTCCTGGTGCCGCTGCAGATCGGCGCGCCGGACGTGGCGTTCCCGCGGCTGAACGCGATGTCCTACTGGTTCTTCCTGTTCGGCAGCCTGGCGGTGATCTTCGGGTTCCTGACCCCGGACGGCACCGCGTCCTTCGGCTGGTTCGCCTACTCGCCATTGAACAGCAAGGTGTACTCGCCGGGAGTGGGCTCCGACCTGTGGGTCGTGGGTCTCGCGGTCTCCGGTGTCGGTACCATCCTCGGCGCCGTCAACATGATCACAACGATCCTGACGATGCGGGCCCCGGGCATGACGATGTTCCGGCTGCCGATCTTCTGCTGGACCTTCCTGGCGACCTCGATCCTCGTGCTGATCGCCTTCCCCGTGCTCGCCGCGGCGCTGCTCGCCCTGGAGGCCGACCGGCGCTTCGGCGCGCACGTGTTCGACGCCGCCAACGGCGGCGCGCTGCTCTGGCAGCACCTGTTCTGGTACTTCGGCCACCCCGAGGTCTACATCATCGCCCTGCCGTTCTTCGGCGTCGTCAGCGAGATCCTGCCGGTCTTCTCCCGCAAGCCGCTGTTCGGTTACAAGGGCCTGGTCTTCGCCACCATCGGCATCGGAGCCCTGTCCGTCGTGGTGTGGGCGCACCACATGTTCGTCACCGGCGCGGTGCTGCTGCCCTTCTTCGCGCTGATGTCGTTCCTCATCGCGGTGCCGACCGGGATCAAGTTCTTCAACTGGATCGGCACGATGTGGCGTGGGCAGCTCACCTTCGAGACGCCGATGCTGTTCTGCGTCGGCTTCCTGGTGACCTTCCTGTTCGGTGGCCTGACCGGGGTGCTGCTGGCCAGCCCGCCGATCGACTTCCACGTCAGCGACAGCTACTTCGTCGTCGGCCACTTCCACTACGTCGTCTTCGGGACCGTGGTGTTCGCCGCCTTCGGC
>NZ_CDXDOR010000123.1:5244-15631 GCF_978021225.1 Frankia sp. CeTa3Moorea
AGGCAGCCGGCCGCATCGACTACCATGCGACCCCCGAGATCACACTGACCCCCGAGACCACGCCGAGGCCCGAGACCGCGGACCCGGCCGAACCCACCGCGGCCGAACCCACGGCAGCCGAATCCGACCGCCCGGCGCCGGAATCCGGCTTCAGGACGCCGGAATAACCGGCACGAGCAGCCGCAGGGCACCGGGGCGCACGACAATCTCCGCTGGCAGCGACGCCAGCGGATCGCCGTCGGCGTAGACGGCGAAGGGCCGGTCGGCCTCGACGCGCACCCGCCGGGCCCGCAGCACCCGCACGTGCCGGGTGTCGACGTGATGCCCGGAGAACACCCGCGGGAACAGCGCCAGGAACGTCAGGCGGGAGGTCCGCGAGATCAGCAGGACGTCCAGCAGTCCGTCGGCGATGTCCGCCCCCGGGGCGAACCGCATCCCGCCGCCGTAATACGCCGAGTTCGCCGCCGCGACCGTCCACCCGACCAGGTCCCGAGGTGCGAGGTCGTCCACCGTCACCGTGAAGCGCGCCGGGCGCCAGGCAGCCAGCGCCCGCAGCGCCGCGTAGGTGTAGACCTGCTGGCCGCGCAGGAACCGGGTCCGGTTGGCGATCACCTGGACGTCGGAGTCGTAGCCGACGCTCGCGATCCCGAGAAACGGCCGGCCGCCGACCTCGGGCAGGTCGACCCGGCGTTCCCGGGCGTGCGCGAGCCCGGCCGCGACGCGGCACGGGTCGCGGGGCAGGCCGAGACCACGCACGAAGTCGTTGCCGCGCCCGCCGGGGAGCACCGCGAGCACGCCGCCGCAGCGGGCCACCCCCCCTGCCACCGCGCCGGCTAGGCCGTCGCCCCCGAGCGCGACCACGACCCGGCCCTGGGCGGTGGCCGCCGCCGCGAGATCGTCCGCATGGGCGAGGTCGCGGGTCGGGGTGACCCGGACGTCCCGTGCCCAGCGCGCGAGCTCGGCGCGGACGCCGTCAAGCATCCGCATCGCCCGCCCGTGACCCGCGCTCGGGTTGACGATCACGGCCAGCCGGTTACGGTCGACCTCGGCGGGTTCGACCCGGACCGGCTGCGGCGCCACCGTACCGAGGCTTCCCCAGGAGGATGTGCGGGAGGCAGCGGCGTCCGTCATGGTGAGCGAGCTTACGGGCGGGTGCACCAGGTCCCCCAGCGGCCGGGGTTCCGGGGCCGGGGTTCCGTGACCATGGCGGCTCACCGCCCGGGCAGCGGCCCCGCGGACAGATGCTGGCTCGAGGCGCCGAAGAACGACCGCTCGCCGAGCTGCGGATCGTCGCGCAGGTCCCGCAGCACGAGGTGTTCCAGCAGGAGCAGGGCCGCGTCGGCCGGCCAGAGCACCAGCCACAGCCACACCCCC
The DNA here is from genome assembly GCF_978021225.1 of Frankia sp. CeTa3Moorea. Taxonomy (NCBI): domain Bacteria; kingdom Bacillati; phylum Actinomycetota; class Actinomycetes; order Frankiales; family Frankiaceae; genus Frankia; species Frankia sp. CeTa3Moorea. The sequence continues at coordinate 6,619 of NZ_CDXDOR010000123.1, forward strand.
CGGGCCTCCCCGACGAACGCCGCCCGATCGGGGGGTACGACCAGCGGCCACAACGCCGTGGGATGCCCGGCGGCCTCGACCTTCGCCTCCGGTACGCCGGGCAGCGGTTCGGGATCGGGACCGCTGATGCCCGCGAGCCGGGCGCCGAGTCCCACCCGAGGCGCCTCGGCGACAAGCACCATCTCGGCCGGCCCGCCCAACGGGGAGGGCCCGGCGGCGGCGACTGCCGTAGCACGCGGCCCGGTACGCTCGTCACCGGCCCAGCCGACACCGCTGACGTACCAGTGGACCGGCATCGGCTGCGGCAACCAGACCGGGACCGTCGAGGTCCTCGACAGCGCGTGGAGCGCCTGTTCCCGCGACGACACCGCAGTGCGGTAGGGACTCACCTCCCCGTGATCGTCACACCGCCACTGGCTGCTCCACAGATCGGGTGGACGCAGCGGTCCGAGACAGCGCGGGCAGGCCGCAGCAATGGTCACCGGGCGCCTCCTGGCGTAGGTGGAGATGTCGCCGAACATCGGCACTCCGGCACCGGTATGCCCTCGGCTTTCCACCCGCAATCGCCCCACCAGGTTTCCACCCGCAATCGCCCCACCTGGGCAGATGTGCCGAACAGCCGGGTGCGCCACCCCTCCGTCACCCTCCAGCCCTCCGTCACGCCTCCGGGCGGGCCGGGAAGGGAGGCTGACGGCGCGCCGCGAGCTCCGCGAACGCCTCGTCGAGGAGATCGAGGCCGGCCAGCAGCAACGACTCCTCAATCACCAGCGGTGGCAGCAGCCGGAGCACGTTGCCCCAGGTGCCCGCGGTGAGCACGATCAGGCCGCGACGATGGCAGGCCGCGGCCGCGGCGGCGGTGAGAACCTTGTCCGGGCTGTCGTCGCCGGCGCCCCGGACCAGCTCCAGGGCGACCATCGCGCCCCGCCCCCGGACGTCCCCGACGAAGTCGTACCGCTCGCGCAACGCGTGCAGGCGGGGCAGGGCGATCTCGCCGATCCGGCGGGCCCGGCCGGCCAGGCCCACGGACTCGATGAGGTCGATCGCGGCGAGAGCCGCAGCGCAGGCCGCCGGATTCCCCCCGTAGGTGCCGCCGAGCCCGCCGGCCTGGGGGGCATCCATGATCTCCGGACGGCCGGTGACGGCCGCGAGCGGCAAGCCGCCGGCGATGCCCTTGGCGGTGGCGATGAGATCCGGGACGACACCTTCATGCTCGCAGGCGAACATCGTCCCGGTCCGGGCGAACCCGGTCTGCACCTCGTCCGCCACGAACACGATCCCCGAAGCCGTACAGAACTCGGCGAGGCGGGGCAGGAACCCGGTCCCGGGGACGATGAAACCGCCCTCCCCCTGGATCGGCTCGATGACCATCGCGGCGACGGACGCGGCTCCGATCTCGTCCCGCACGAGCTCGATCACCCGCTCGGCGGCCTCCTCCCCGCAGCGGTCGGGACCGGTCGGCCAGCGGTAGGGATACGCCAGCGGCATCCGGTAGACCTCGGGCGCGAACGGCCCGAACCCGCTCTTGTAGGGCATCGACTTCGCGGTCATCGCCATCGTCAGGTTCGTCCGGCCATGGTAGGCGTGCTCAAAGACGACGACCGCGTCCCGGCCGGTCGCACTACGCGCGATCTTGACGGCGTTCTCGACGGCCTCCGCTCCGGAGTTGAACAATACCGAGCGCTTCTCGTGGGTACCCGGCGTCAGCCGGTTCAGCGCCTCGCAGACGGCGATATAGCCCTCGTACGGCGTCACCATGAAGCAGGTGTGGGTGAACCGGCCAATCTGCTCGCGCACGGCCTCGACGACCTCGTCCGCGGCGTTGCCGACGCTGACCACCGCGATCCCCGAACCGAAGTCGATGAGCGAGTTGCCGTCCACGTCGACCACGACCCCGCCGCCCGCCGCGTGCGCGTAGACCGGGAGGGTCTCACCGACCCCCCGGGCCACGGCGCCGGCGCGGCGCGCGGCGAGTGCCCGGGACCGCGGGCCGGGGATCTCGGTGTACAGACGCAGCTCCTGGGGCAGCCGCGGGCCGCCGGTGGCGGGCAGGCCGGTTCCGGTCGCCGCCTGGTTAGGAATGGTCATCGTCGGCTCCTACCTGATCGTCTGCCTGCGCACATACCCTGTCCACGGCCACGGCCACGGCCACGGCCACGGCCACCCGCGCCGCGGCCCTGGCCTGGCCTGGCCTGGCCTGGCCTGGCCATCGTCCCCCGCCGCCGGGATCCGGTCGGTGGTCCTCGGGCGGGACCGGGCGCGCCGCCGGCACCCCGCCCGCACGGGCGCCTAGAATGAGCTCGATGGTGATGACGACGGCAGGCGGCCCGACGCCAGGCGGCCCGATGGCCGCCCGCGCCGACCGGTCATCCGCGCGATGAGCGAGCCGACGCCGTTCTGGCTGGCAGGCAAGCCGGCCACCGGGCCGGCGGCGACCACCGTCCGGCACCCGTTCGACGGCGCGGAGGTCGCTGTCGTCGCGCAGCCGGACCCCGACCAGGTTGAGACGGCCGTGGCCGCCGCGGCGGCGGTCGCGCCAGCGTTCGCGGCGCTGCCGGCCCACGTCCGCGCCGGCGCGCTCGCCGCCGTGTCGAAGGAGATCGCCCGTCGGGGCGACGAACTGGCCCGTCTCATCACCGCGGAGAGCGGTAAGCCGCTGACCTGGTCGCGTGCCGAGGTGGCCCGGGCGAGCTCCACCTTCCGCTGGGGGGCGGAGGAGGCCCGGCGCTTCGCCGGGGAGCTGACCAGGCTGGACACCGATCCCACCGGGGAGGGACGGCTCGCGCTCACCCGGCGTTTCCCCCGCGGGCCCGTGCTGGGCATCACCCCCTTCAACTTCCCGCTCAACCTGGTCGCCCACAAGGTGGCGCCAGCGCTGGCGGTCGGCGCGCCGATCATCGTGAAGCCGGCCCCGCGCACGCCGCTGTCGGCGCTGTTCCTCGGCGACCTGCTCGCCGACGCCGGCTTGCCCGAGGGGTCGTGGTCGGTCCTCCCGATCCCCAACGACCGCCTCGGCCCGCTCATCGCAGACCCTCGGCTGCCTGTGGTGTCCTTCACCGGTTCCGGCCCGGTGGGCTGGTCCATCCGCGACGCGGTCCCCCGCAAGCACGTGGTCCTCGAACTCGGCGGGAACGCGGCGGTGCTGGTCGCCGCCGACTACGCGGCTCCCGCCGACCTGGCCCGGGCCGCCGGCCGCATCGCCCTGTTCGCCAACTACCAGGCCGGCCAGTCGTGCATCGCCGTGCAGCGGGTCTACGCAGACCGCACGATCATCGACGAGCTGCTCGCCGAGATCGTCGCCGCCGTGCGGGCGCTGCACGACGGGGATCCGGCCGACCCGGCCACCGACGTGGGGCCGCTGATCGACGTCGCGGCGGCGGAACGGGTCGAAGCGTGGATCATCGAGGCCGTCGAGGCGGGGGCGACACTCGTCTGCGGCGGGACGCGCCACGGCACGAGTCTCAGCCCGGCCGTACTGACCGACGTTCCGCTCACCGCCAAGGTGGTAGGCGAGGAGGTCTTCGGCCCAGTGATCGTCGTGGCGGCGGTCGACGGCGTCAACGAGGGCTTCGCCCGGATCAACGACAGCGCCTACGGCCTGCAGGCCGGGGTGTTCACCCACGACCTGGCCACCGCGTTCCGCGCCCACCGGGAGCTCCAGGTCGGGGGGGTCGTCATCGGCGACGTCCCGTCGTACCGGGCCGACCAGATGCCCTACGGTGGGACGAAGGGTTCCGGCATCGGGCGGGAGGGGGTCCGCTCGGCCATGACCGACCTCACCGAGGAGCGGGTGCTGGTCCTGACCGATCTGGACCTGTAGGCCTCACCTCCCGCCCGCCGCCACCGCCTGCCGCCCACATCATCGCCCCGCGGCGAAAAGCTGCCACTATGAAGCATTATGGAGCGGGTGGCCATCGACCTGCACACCCATTCGACCGCCTCGGACGGCCTGGAGTCACCGGAGAACCTCGTCCGGCTCGCGGCCGGGCAGGGCCTGTCGGTCCTCGCGCTCACCGACCACGACACCATCGCGGGCATCGGCCGCGCGGCCGCGGCCCTGCCGGCCGGGCTGACCCTGGTGCCGGGCACCGAGATCTCCTGCCAGGTCGAGGTAGCAGGTGCCTGGGTATCCCTGCACGTGCTGGCCTACCTGTTCGACCCGGCCGAGCCGGCGTTCGCGGCAGCCCGGGCCCGGGTGCGAGAACATCGCGCCACCCGGGCCCGTCGGATGGTCGACCGGCTCACCGCGGACGGGCATCCGGTGCGCTGGGAACGGGTCTTGGAGCTGGCGGCCGGCACGGTGGGCCGGCCCCACATCGCCGCGGTCATGGTCGAGACCGGGCTGATCCCCGAGGTGGCGGCCGCGTTCAGCAACCGGTGGATCGGCGCGGGCGGACCGTACTGGGTGGGCAAGGAGCAGCCGGACGTCTGGGAGGCGCTTCGCCTCATCCACGGCGCCGGCGGGGTGAGCGTGTTCGCGCACCCGTTCGCGAGCAGGCGCGGCGTCACGGTCGGTCCCGAGGTGATCGAGGCGATGGCGAAGGCGGGCCTGACCGGCCTCGAGGTCGATCACCCCGATCACCTACCCGTCGAGCGGCGCCGGCTACGTGGCCTCGCTGCCGAGCTCTCGCTGGTGGCGACCGGTTCCAGTGACTTCCACGGCGCCAGCAAGCCTCAGGGGCTCGGGGCCGAGACCACCTCCCGGGAGGCCTACGAGGCGTTGGTCTCCGCCGCGCGGGGGGCGGTCCCGATCACCGCGTCCGGATGACCGGCCACGGTGCCGGCGGGGGTGCCGGCTGGGGTGCCGGCGGGGGTGCCGGCTGGGGTACCGGCCGGGGTGCGGTTGCCGGCGGGCCGTGGCGCCGGCAGGCCGTGGCCACTCAGGCGTCCGCGCCGCACCCCCGGCCGTGGCCACCCGGCCTCGGCGGGCTCAGCCGGCCCAGCAGCTCGGCGAGCAGGTCCTGCTCGGTTCGGCTGAAGTGGGAGAGCACGTGCCGGGCGACCCCCTTGAGGTGGGTGCCCGAGGCCGCCCGCAACCGGTCGAGCCCCTGCGGGGTGAGGGTGGCGAGCGTGCCGCGGGCATCCGATGGGCAGGACCGCCGGGCGACCAGTCCCTCCCGTTCCAGCCGGTCGACCAACCGGGTGAGACCGCTGCGGGAGAGCAGCACCGCCTGGGCGAGTTCGCTCATCCGCAACTCGCCGTTCGGGGCCTCGGCGAGCTGGACCAGCACGTCGTACGAGGCCAGGGGAAGCCGGTGAGCCGCCTCGAGCTCGGCCTCGAGGACCCGGGTCACGTGGGCATGGGAGTGCAGCAGCTCACGCCAGGCCCGCATCCCATGTTCGTCGACCCAGTCCTCGCCGGTCTCGGAGCTGGCGCCGAACATCTCTTCGACTGCCATCGCGTCCTCCCGCCCCCACACGATCAGCCTACGTCGCGGCCCGCCCGCAAAACCGTCCCAAGCAGCCGCCTCCGTCACCGGGACACATACCAGGCACATACCAGGACACAATCACCCCTGGTCATGGCGATGGGCACGCTCCGCACCCGTCGTGAAGCCGACAGGGCGGGGCACGCTCCCCGGTCCGCCGAACACGGCAGACGGGAATTGTGAGCCGGCACCGTCACGTCCCCCGCGGGCTATCGTGGACCCACAGGCGGCCCGGCGGGCCGCACCTGATACCAACCTGTGACTGAGGTTTCCCTTGTCCCTATCCCGGCCTTCCCCCGACGCGGTCCAGTCGGCTCTGGCGACGGTGCACGATCCCGAGATCGGTCGTCCCATCACCGAGCTGGACATGGTCTCGTCGGTTCGCGTGCTCGACGACGGCTCGGTCGACGTCGGGGTCCTGCTCACCGTGTCCGGCTGCCCCATGCGCGACGAGATCATCAATCGGGTCAGTCGAGCCGTCAGCGCGGTCAAGGGCGTCCGCGAGGTCCGCGTCGATCTGCAGGTCATGTCGGACGAGCAACGCGGTGCCCTGCACGCGAAACTGCGGGGGGGCAACGCCCCCAAGGCGATTCCCTTCGCCCAACCGGGCTCGACCACCAGGGTCTACGGCGTCGCCAGCGGCAAGGGCGGCGTCGGCAAGTCCTCGATCACCGTGAACCTGGCCGCCGCGATGGCCCGTTCGGGCCTGTCGGTCGGTGTGCTCGATGCCGACATCTACGGGCACTCCGTGCCCCGCATGCTGGGCATCGACCGCCCGCCCACCCAGGTCGAAAAGATGATCATGCCGCCCCAGGCGCACGGGGTGCGAGTCATCTCCACCGGGATGTTCACGCGTGGCAACCAGCCGGTGACCTGGCGCGGACCGATGCTGCACCGTGCCCTGGAGCAGTTCCTGTCGGACGTCTTCTGGGGTGACCTGGACGTCCTTCTCCTGGACCTGCCGCCCGGCACCGGTGACATCGCCATCTCTCTGGCCCAGCTGGTGCCGTCCTCCGAACTGCTGCTGGTCACGACCCCGCAGCTGGCGGCCACCGAGGTCGCCGAGCGGGCCGGGACCATCGCCGTGCAGACCCGGCAGAACGTGGTCGGGGTCGTCGAGAACATGGCGTGGCTGCCCTGCCCGCACTGCGGCGAGCGGGTCGACGTGTTCGGCTCCGGCGGCGGGGCGGCGGTGGCCGAGCGGCTGACCAGGGTGCTCGGTCATGACGTACCGCTGCTGGCCCAGATCCCGGTAGACGTCCGGCTCCGGGAAGGCGCCGACAACGGCGTGCCACTGGTCATCGGCGAGCCGGACAGCGAGGCGGGCAAGGCCCTGGACGCGGTGGCAGGCCGGCTCACCTACCGCTCCCGTGGGCTCGCCGGACGCAGCCTCAACCTCACGCCGGTGGGGCGCTGAACACCTACGATCGGCCGTCCGTCCCGGTTCGCGCAGCCTGATCGACGCGAGCCCGGCCCCGGCTGATCCCGCCCCGGGGCGGGTCCTCGAGCCGACGGCGGCGCCGAACCTCAGGTGGCGTCGGGTCGGCTCAGGTGGCGTCCGAGTCGAAGGGCACCTCTGTCGCCGGGCCGTCGCTCCGTGCCGGCTGCGCCGGCACGCCCCGGGCGGCGGAGGCCTTGCTCGGCGAGACCTTCGACAGCATAGGAGACACCGGACCGGGCGGCGCCGCCGGGACCGCGGCCTCGGCGCCGGGACGAGCCGGGTCCTTGGCCGCGGGATCTCTCGGCAGCGAGGACTTGGTCAGTGACGGCACCGCGGGCGGATCGTCACCGAGGAGCAGCGAGTCGAGCGAGGTCCGCTTGGTGAGGTATGGCGGCAGAACCGGATCGTCCTCGAACAGGTGCTTGCGGACGAAGGTCTTGGGATGCAGATCCCGGATATCCAGATCGGCGAATTCCGGGCCCAGCTCGGACCTGAGATCGTTACGCATGCCGTTGGCCATCTGGCGCAGCTGACGCAGCACGCGTCCCGCGTCCCTGGCGGCCTTGGGCAACCTGTCCGGGCCGAAGACGAACAGCCCGATCAGGAGCAAGACGACGACTTCACCCCACCCGACACCGTTGAACACGCGCTGAGCGTACCTCTCCCGGTGTTACGGGCAAGGAGCTCGCGGGCAACGAAAAGATGCCTGCAGCTCAGCGCTGTTGTTCCTGCAGTGTCAGCTGGATGGTCGCGGTGGCCCCGGCGCGTTCGTAGGCGACCGGTACCCGGTCACCTACCCGGTGGAGCCGGGCGGCGACGATGAGGTCATTCATCCCGCTGATGACCCTGGTGCCCACCCGCGTGATGATGTCGCCGACGCGCAGCCCGGCGCGCTCGGCGGGGCCACCGGGCGCCAGGTTGACGATGCGGGCACCCGGCGTGGTTCCCGTGGCCTTCGCCTGGCCGGCGGTGACGGTCGCAGCCGACACCCCGAGGTACGGGTGGGTCGCCCGGCCGGTCGAGATGATCTCCTGAGCGACCGAGCGGGCGAAGTCGATCGGGATGGCGAACCCCACGCCGATGCTGCCGCTCTGGCTCTGGGACTCATGGCCGGGCACCGCGGCGATCGCGGTATTGATCCCCACTATCTGGCCGAGGCCGTCGAGCAGCGGACCACCGGAGTTGCCCGGATTGATCGCCGCGTCGATCTGGATCGCCCCGATGAGCACCGTGGGGTCGGTGCCGCTCTCGGCCGGGACCATGGGATTGCGGTCGAGCGCGCTGACAACGCCGGTCGTCACGGTGCCGGCGAGGCCGAACGGCGCCCCGATGGCAACCACCGGCGCTCCCACGACCAGCGAGCCGGACTGGCCGAGCGCCGCCGCCGGCAGGGGTTGCGGGGCCGGGATGCGCAGGACGGCGAGGTCAGTCTTGGGATCCCGCCCGACCAGGTCGGCCTGGACCTGGCCGAACTCCTGGTAGCGGCGCACGGAGATCGGAGTTCTGGCGGCGACCGCGGGCGCCACGACGTGGTTGTTCGTCAGGATGTACCCCTCCGGGCTGATGATCACCCCGGAGCCGGTGCCCGCGGCATCGCCGGCCCCCCCGCCACCGGCGTCGATCGTCACCACACTGGGCAGAGCCGTCGCGGCGATCGACGCGACCGACCTGCGGTCGGAGCTGGGCGCGGCGGTACCGACCTGCAGGGCCGCCGACGCCTGCCGGTCGCTGCCGCGCTCGGTCATCGAGACGAGCAGCGCACCGATCCCCCCGCCCAGCAGACCCGCGACCAGGATGCTCGCGAGGAGGACCCGGTGACCGAGAACGACCGGGCGACCGGGCGCGACCAGGCGCCCCCGCGGCGCGGGACGGCCGGTCAGGACGCCGGCGAACGGCGCGGCGACCGCCGTGCCGTTCGAGCCGCCGCCGGAGTCCGCGGGCAGCGGATACGGCGTCGAGGTCGGCGACCACGCCCGCGGGGAGCCCGTCGCAGCGGGTAGTGGGGCCGGCGGCTGCGTGCCGAAGCCACGCACCGCGGTCACTGTCGGCAAGTCTCTCGACGGCTCCCGCGGGTTCCCGTCAGCCGGAGCGCGCCCGCGGTCGGTCGCGGCGGCGGCCGGGTCGGAGCCCGCCCGCGCGCCCGGCG
>NZ_CDXDOR010000124.1:0-6618 GCF_978021225.1 Frankia sp. CeTa3Moorea
CCAACCCCACCAACATCCACACCAGCCTTCCATCGCACTCCGTACACACAAGAAGATCTAAAACAGGCTCTGACCGAATGGACCGAATGGGTTGTCCTCCTGCCAATCCGGCAGGGACCGGATTGGCAGGAGGCACAGATAAAACAGATAAAGATGGATGCCTCGCTGATCACCATCTACTCTCGGCGGGAAAGATACCCGACGAACCGGGTACCCATGGCTCGACCGAGCGACCACACGATGGCAGAAGACCTTGATCCTTACGTTGATCAGCGAGTTTCGACCGAGCTGATTCGCGGAGCGGTCGCGCGGAGGATGCCCATCGAGGTCCACGGTGTGTACCTGGCCCATTTCACTTTGGTTGCCACGGCGTTGGGCCGACGGGTGCAACAGCCGCTCGGCTCGAATCAGCAGCCAGACAAGATACTTAACGGCGTGTGGCCTGAACTGTTCAAAGCACACGATCCTTACGGCCGGGAGGTGCTATGTATAGCGGTGCCTCCAGGACGTGACTACGTGATTCACTACGCCAGCCTTGTCGCACACGTGATGAACCGGTACACTCGCCATACCGAGCAGTTGCTGCGGGTGTGGTATTATCCGGATGCGGAGCATTCAATCGCCGAATGGACGGGGATTAATGAATCGCTCGTCAACGGTGCTGAAACTGTCGTATTCGGCAAGATTGAATTGCTTTCCGGAATTCTTAGTGATGCTGGTTATTACCGTATCGGGCATCAGGAGACATCGTATTATATTGCCTCGACCTTCAGTCGACCAAGGGGCCGGCGAATCACCTTGCTGGGGGTGCGGTTCAGTTACTGGGGATCTATCGGTGACCGGCTGGCGCGGCAATGCTGCAAATTGGGTGTCCGCGAGATCATTTATGTAGGGAAGTTGGGGGCGCTCGACGAACCGAAGGATATCTACAACAGACTTTTCGTGCCCTCGCGATACGGGTTGCTCTCCGGCGTACGGGTGCGCCAGATATCGGACGGGCCGCCGAACCTGCTTCTCGATCGAGTTCCGGCGCTGGACAGTGGCCTCCATATATCGGTGCCGACGGTGCTGGAGGAGGATCACGCCCAGCGTGAGGTCGCGCGACTGCTAGGCGCACGGACGATAGACAACGAGCTGGCACAGATGGCATTGGCTGTACACGAGTGGAATATCGACACTGGCGGATCGGTGTCATTCAGCGGGCTGCATTATGCGACAGATTACTTGCGCTGCCACGAGGAAACCGACGTCAAAGTAGCGCACTCGCTTGCTTCGGGCCGTGACCTTGAAGCTCGCCGTAAACGTCGATGCGTGGAGCGCTTCATCGGCCATTGCCTAGGCAGTTACTTCGCAGACAAGGCGGTGGCCGAGAAATGACCGGTTTCACGACGTCGGACCAGTGGTACCTCGACCCGCGGCTAAGCAGCTTGGCCGCTCCTGAACGGCGCTCCCATCCCCGCAATGTTTTGGACCTCTCGCGCAACGAACTGATCCACCCAGCGCTCGATCCGTTGATGGCCACGGTGCTGCAGAAAATTCCGCCGACGGCCGCGACCAGATACCCGATCTACTCAGAACTCATCACCGAACTGGCCGATGTTGTGGACTGCTCTCCTGAGGAATTGGAGATCTTCCCCGGATCCGACGACGCGATAGGAGTGATCATCGACGCGTGTGCCGCCAGACCAGGCTCCTTGATCCTGCAGGATCCCACCTATCCGGCCTACCGGTATCACGCCCAACTGCGAGGCATCAACGTTCTTCCTTGGCTGCCGCGGCCCGGCGAGCTGTCCTTCGTGGTGGACGACGCCATGCGGGCGATGGACCGCAGGCCGTCGACCGTCCTCGTCGTGACGGACCCGCACGGCATGCTGGGCAGGTCCCTCGACGAAGAGGCCATGATGGCCCTTGCCGCGGTGGCCGATCATCATGGAAATCTGCTCGTGATCGATGAGTGTTATCAAGCCTTTCGTGGGGAAGGCAGACCCCGGCACTTCTGCGGATGTGACAACGTGGTACGGATCGGATCGTTTTCCAAGAGTGCCGGGCTGGCCGGGATGCGTCTGGGTTACGCCATCGGCGCGCCATCGATTGTAGAGTACCTCCGCAAATGGGGTCGGGCTCGCGCTGTGTCCGGCGTTACTGCCTGGGTGGCACTTGAAATGTGCCGTAACCACAAGAAGGAGCTCGACTCGATCCGGAAAGACATCGTCGACGGGCGCGAGTGGCTTGCCGGCCAGGTGGCCGGCATGGAGAAAGGCATTTCGCCGTTGCCAAGTGACGCCAACTTTCTCACCGTGGATGTCGGCGAACCGGACGATGCACGCTGTCTCAAAGAGCATCTCATCAGGAAAGGCGTGATTGTCCGTTCTCATGCAGATTGCGTAGGCTTCGCGTCACTACTTCAGTTCACCGCCGCGCCGGTATCCCTGCTGCATCAAGTTGTCCAGGCGCTGACGGATTTTGACGCCATACAATAAATGCGATCACGGAAGGTATCCGATGATAAGGGAAACCGTCGCCGCCGCATACAAGGACTATGTTCGCGAGACCTGGGCGCAAGGAGATTACGCTAAACTTGCCACACGCGTAATGCCGATCGCTGAACACCTGTGCCAGAGCGCTGACATTCAACCCGGCAAGGCTGTGCTGGACGCCGTGACCGGATATCGCTATCGCGGAAGCACGCCGGGTACTGCGGCCCGGGGGTGTCGTGGGGCTAGCCGGATTCACGCCTGGAAGCTACTTTGGCCAGGTCGAGGAGATCATCAAGGCTTATCGACCGCTGCCGGACGGTGTTCCGGAGCGCAACGACTGGGCCAACGAAGCAGTGGCCATCACCCGGTTCGAACAACACTTCACCGACGTGATGACATTCACCGCGACCGTCCCGTGGAACTTCGCGTCCGCTGGGGCTGCCACAGAGTTCTTGTTCACCAACTCCGCGTCCCATATCGCGGCCTGCAGTGGTCTAGATCCGGCACAGGTGGACAAGCTCACCGCCGAGGTCGAACGGCTCACCACAAGGTCATCGATGACATCTGACGGCATTCGTATCGACCTGGAGTACATGATTCTGCTCGGAAAGGTCCCGGCGTGACTACGACCCCCCGAACACCCGTACTGAACATCAACTTCATGTCGCCGGAGGTGGTCGCCGACCCGTTTCCGGTCTATGAACGAATCCGGTTGCTCGGCAGGTGTGTTTATAACGGATTGGCCGACGTGTGGATGGTGACTGGATACGATGACGCAGTGGCGATTCTCGGGGATCCCTCCCGTTACTCCTCGCGGGTACTCGCCGATGAGAAATTCGGACCGTGGTACGACGGTGCAGCCACCGTGCTGGGCAGCGATCCACCTGACCACGACCGGCTACGTTCCGTGCTGCGCCACTGCTTCACAGTACGCGCCGTGGCGCGCTGGGAGCCGCTCGTCCGCGCCACTGTCGAGGATGTGTTCGCCGCTCTGCGGGAGCCACTACGCGACGGGGAACCCATTGACGTGCTCACTGGCGTGGCGTTCCCACTCGCCGCCCTGGTCACCTGCAGGATGCTGGGCGTCCCGGAGTCGGACAGCAGCCAGGTCATTCGATGGACACAGGAGATGGCCGTCGGCAGCGTTGCCGCGGTGTTGGCGGACACCGAGCCAACGGCCGCGGCACTCTACCGAAATGCGGTGAGCGCGGGGATGGCGTTGGCAGACTATACCCGCAGCAGACTGGCCAGTGAGGCGCCGGCCGAGGACAGCCTGCTAGCGCACCTGCTGGCAGCCCATCGCACGGGAACCCTGACCAGACCGGAGGTCGTAGCCGCCTGTGTACTACTCCTTATGGCGAGTACCGAGACCACGGCCAAGCTGATCGCCAACGCGATCGTTCTGATCGCCGCGCATCACGACCAGCGCCGTGCTCTGCTTGCCGACCGCTCACTCACCGGAGCTGCCGTGGAGGAGGTTATTCGGTTCAGTGGACCGGCGCAGTTCGACCCCAGAACGGTGACCGAGGATACCGCGATCGGTGCGGTCTCCCTGTTGCCCGGCGAAACCGTCTGGGTCTTGACCGCTGCGGCAGGCCGCGATCCCATCCGCTTCCCCCATCCAGAGCGGTTCGATATTACTCGCTCACCCAATCGGCATCTCGGATTCGGTCATGGAATCCATTTGTGTCTCGGCGCTCCGCTCGCACGCGTCGAGGCACGCCTGGCTCTGGAGCAGTTGCTGTCGTTCGTTCCTGACTACGTCGTCACCACCATCGACTATGGACAGTCTTTTTTCGTACGCGGTCCAGTACGCCTGGAGATCGCACGCACCAGACCGGATTAGTGACCATGCCAGAGCTGTTCGAAACGAAGATCCGATGTGCCGGCTTGACTGAGGTTCGGAAGCGGCTGACCGACGCGGGTGGGTCTCTCGATACCTTCGTGCATCAACGCGATACCTACTTCCAGGTACCGGTCGGTTGGCTCAAACTTCGGGCGTCCGTAGACGCCGCACAACTGGTCGCATACCACCGACATCAGGGGCCCGACCGGCGGTGCATATACATCACAACCGACGTCACCGATCCCGATTCGTGCAGGAACGTCTTCGGGGCTTTGCTGGGAGTGCTGGTCGACGTGGTCAAGACCCGGGAGGAATGGAGACTCGACTCGACTATCGTTCATCTTGACGAGGTTGTCGGACTAGGCGCGTTCGTTGAGCTCGAAACAGCCGTTATACCTGGCATGCAGGCCGATATTATTCATCGGCGACACCGACGATCACTCGCTTTGGAGGCCGAACCCGACATCCCGATGTCCTACGCCGATCTGCTACTGGGTCTGTCGCATTAGCTTGATTTGCCAACCTTTCATTCGCCCATCCGAACATGGCCATAACGGTAGAAGACAGAGATAGGACTGGGGTTATGGAATCGGCCCGGGGAAAAATAGGCCAGTCTCTTATAGATGCGACTCTGAGCAGTGAGCGTTTGATCGAGATGCAGCGGCGTATGCTGCGTATTCGGCACTTCGATGAGCGTGCTATTGAGTTGCAGGCGAAGGGTTTGCTTCCTGGATGGCTTCATACGTCGATCGGGCATGAGGCCGCGGCTGTTGGGGCGTGTATGGCTCTTCGCGGCGATGACTATATGATCGGCTATCATCGGTCGCACGGCCATTTGATCGGTAAAGGTTCGCAGCTTGGTCCGTTGATGGCTGAGCTCCTTGGGAAGTCAACAGGGGTCTGCCGGGGCAAGGGTGGGTCGTTGCATCTGACGGATTTCTCGGTGGGCAGCCTTGGTGAGTCGGGGATTGTTGGTGGGAGTTTGTCGATTGCGGTTGGAGCAGGATTGAGCGCGAAGATGCGCGAGACAGGTCAGGTGTGTTTGAGCTTTTTTGGTGATGGCGCTGCGAACACTGGTCCGTTTCACGAGGCGTTGAATCTGGCGGCGATTTGGGCTGTGCCGACGGTTTTTCTCTGCGAGAACAATGGTTATGCGGTAACGTCCCCAATTCGGGAGGCGATGGCAGTGGAGAATGTCGCCGACCGGGCGGCGGCCTATGCGATGCCGGGCGCCTGCGTTGATGGTCAGGATGTGCTGGCGGTGTATGCGGCGGTTTCGGCGGCGGCGGCGCGTGCTCGTTCCGGAGGCGGGCCGAGCCTGGTTGATGCGAAGACGTAGCGCTTCCGTGAGCACGTCGAGGTCGTCGACTCGCAAGGGAGCTTGCCGCGCTACCGCTCGCCAGAGGAGGTGGAGGAGTGGCGGGCGCGGGATCCGATCGTGTTGTTCCGGGAAGAGCTCCGTAGCCGTGGGGTACTGACTGGCGAGGATGCTGTGCACCTGGAAGCCGAGGTGGCCAGGGAGATGGAGGGAGCTATCCGTTTTGCCCAGGAAAGCCCACTTCCCGAGCCCGGTGAGGCGTTCGAGGACGTGTTCGTCAACCCGATTGCGATCAGGAGCCGGTGATGGGCGCTGAGGTGCGGGAAACGACACAGCTGACGTATTTCGATGCGACTCTTGCGGCGATTACTGAGAAGATGCGCCACGATCCGTCGGTGTTCTTTATGGCTCAGGATTTGCGGGCCAACCTGTATGGCCGTTTCCCTGTTGATGAGTTCGGTAAGGAGCGTATTCGGAATCTACCGATCTCGGAGGCGGCTTCCGTCGGTGTCGGCGTGGGGGCAGCATTGACGGGTCTCCGTCCGGTGATCGATATGGCGTGCTCGACATTTCTGTACTCGGCGATGGATCAGATAGTGAATCAGGCGGCGAAGATCCGCTATATGTCGAGTGGGCAGGCGAAGGTACCGCTACTGCTGCTTGTGCCAGTATTCTATGGTAATTCGGAAGCCGCCCATCACGCGGATCGTCCGTTCGCGCTGTTCGCCAACAGTCCGGGCTTGAAGATCGTCGCTCCGAGCACTCCGTACGACATGAAGGGGCTGACAACGGCAGCGATTCGTGAGGACGATCCGGTGCTGCTGTTCAGGGACGCTACGCTGTTCGAAATGCGGGGCCCGGTCCCGGATGAAGACTACGTGATTCCACTTGGCTCGGCGGATATAAAGCGTGAGGGGACTGACGTGACGGTGGTTGCGATCGCCGGTGCTGTCAGAGTCGCTCTTGCTGCTGCGCAG
>NZ_CDXDOR010000124.1:6833-15202 GCF_978021225.1 Frankia sp. CeTa3Moorea
AGGGGATCTCGGTCGAGGTCGTCGACCCGCGCTCGCTCGTTCCATTGGATTACGAGACGATCAACGCTTCGGTTGAGAAAACTGGCCGGGTCATCGTCGTCGATCCGGCACCCCGCACCTGCAGCTTCGCGAGCGAGCTTGTCGCCTCGCTCGCCGAGGAGCGCTTCTGGCGGCTGATGGCGGCTCCGGTACGAGTGACGGCTGCAGATGTACCGACACCGTTTAGCCCGCCCCTTGAGCGGCAGACACTGCTTGACGTCGAGCAGGTAGCGCAAGCGGTACGCCGTGTCGTCTCGGAGAAGCTGGTAGGCAGATGACGCGGTGGCGTTCGCGGTGGACGAGAATCCTCAACGACCTCGTGTCATCTCTGCCTCAACGCCTTTCGCGCTGACCGAATGTCGTCTGTGCTCGTGAGCACTGTCTTGAGAGGGAGCCCAATGGAACTGCCGGCCCGTTCGGTGGAGGAGTGATGCTTGTTCAGCTTCGTCACGAGACGCGCGATAACTCTTCCTTGCCCTGCAGCTCAGCCGCCACGCGACATCACGGAACGCTCACTCTATCGATGGGAGGCATGCCATGACGACGGATGACCCACATGGCGTCAAGAATCGCGGTCGGATCATCTGGACTATGGGGGACTACCAGCTGATCGCCGACCGGCAGCTACCCATTGCCGAAGCGCTGTGCGACTGGGCCGGAGTGCGGGCGGGCCAGCGGGTTGTCGACGTGGCTACCGCCACCGGGAACGTAGCGCTGGCCGCGGGCCGACGGGGCGCGCTGGTCACCGCCGTCGACATCACGCCGCGGATGGTGGAGCTGGCCCGGGCCCGGGCCCAGGAGGCCGGGTTGGAGATCACCGTCCTCGAAGGCGATGCCGAGGACCTTCCCTTGTCGGACGCCAGCTGCGACGTGGCTCTCTCCGCCTGCGGCATCTGGTTCGCACCGCGACCCGATGCGGCCACCGCCGAGGTCCACCGAGTGCTGCGGCCCGGCGGCCAGGTTGGCCTGGCGAACTTCACCCCTACCGGGTTCATGGGCCGGCTCAACGCGATCATAAAGCGTCGCCTCCCCCTCCCCGAGAGCCTGCCCGAGCCCAATGAGTGGGGAGTGCGCGACGTCGTGCTCCCCAGGCTCACGCCCTACTTCCACGACATCGAGTGCATATCCGCGTGTATCAGGTACTCCTTCCCGACAGTGGCGGCCGCCGCGGACTTCTTCCTCCGTTACTCCCCGCCCCACGTCGCCGCCCTGATCTCGCTGGACCCACCGGCCGCGCGGGAATTGCGACAGGAGATCGAGAGCTGTTTCACTGAGGGTTCCGTGGTGGCGGACCGGATCGAGCTCGACGCTGAGTATCTGCTTGTACGGGCCCAGGCGCGCTGACCGGTCGACCATGGACATGGCGGGGTCAAATGGTCGTAGCAACGTCTCGATAGGATGATCGCGTTGGCGTCGAGGGACTGGATGGTGGAGCCGAGGGACTGATGGTGGATGGGCCGGCGGGAGCAGTTGACAATCGAGGAGCGGGAGGTAATTTCCCGAGAGCTGGGTCGGAACCAATCGGCGCGGATCATCGCGAAGATGCTCGGCCGGCATCACTCGACGATTTCACGGGAGATCGAGCGTAACGGCGGCGAGGAAGCATACTGGGCGGCGGACGCGCAGGCGCGTTGTGACGCGATGCGCGCGCGTCCGAAGGAACGCAAACTCGTCGCGTCGCCGCCGTTGCGCGACGAGGTCAACGCGGGCCTGGACGAGAAGTGGTCCCCGAAACGGATCAGCAAGAGACTGCGTAAGGAGTTCCCCGATGACGAGAGCATGCGCGTGTCCCACGAGACGATCTACAAGCGGAGCCGCCTGCAGGACAGTGGGGAACTGCGAACCGAGCTGGAGATCATGCTGCCCAAGGGCTGGACTGGGTGGGTCAACCAGTCGCGCAGCACTGTGACCAGGGGGCAGGATCGTCGGCATGGTCAACATCAGTGAGCGGCCGAAGGAGGCCACCGACCGTGCCGTGCCCGGGTTCCGGGAGGGTGATCTCATTGAAGATCCACAGTGGCAGGCCGATCCGGTGCGGCCGGCCCGGCCCGTGGCGAGGATGGTGGGGTGCAGCGGGAGCAGCGTCGCGTGCGGGTCGAACAGTTTCGCCGACAGTTTCGGCGTCCCGGTGACCGGGCCGGGGTCGGAACAGGGGCCGGGGACCGGGCGGAGCTGGCCCGGATGCTGCGGGCGGCGCTCGGGGAGCGACCGACCACGGCCGGGTCGATGGTCGCTGGCACCGGTGTGGATCATGATCGAGCGGTCCGGCCCATGGTCGACGCCTCGGCCCGGCGCCGGGCCGAGTACTCCTCCGACGCCTCGAACTACCGGGTGCCACCCGCGGTCGTGGTGTTCCCCCGGGAGGTCGAGGACATCCTGGCGATCGTGGCGGTTTGCCGGTCCACCGCGACCCCGCTGACCACCCGGGGAGCGGGCACCTCCATCGCGGGCAACGCCGTGGGCCCCGGGGTGGTGATGGATCTCAGCCGCCACCTGCACCGCGTCATCTCCCTGGACCCGGCCGCCCGCACCGCGAGCGTGCAGCCCGGGGTCATCCTGGACAGCCTCCAGGCGGCGGCTGGCCGGCACGGGCTGCGATTCGGTCCGGATCCCTCCACCCATGCCCGCTGCACCATCGGCGGCATGATCGGCAACAACGCCTGCGGCGCACGGGCGATCGCCTACGGCCGGACCGCCGACAACATCGTCGACCTCGACGTGCTCGACGGCACGGGACGTCGGCTGCGGGTCGGCCCGGGTGGCTCTGGGCGTTCGGGTGGCTCTGGGCGTTCGGGTGGCTCCGGGCGTTCGGGCGGCTCCGGGCGTCCGGCAGTCCCCGGGCTCGACGACCTCGTCCGGGCCAACCTGGCGGTCCTGCGCACCGAACTCGGCAGGTTCCCCCGCCAGGTCTCCGGCTACTCGCTGGAGCACCTGCTGCCCGAACGCGGCGGCGACCTGGCGAAGGCACTGGTGGGCTCCGAGGGCACCTGCGTGGTCGTGCTCGGGGCGACCGTCCGCCTCGTCCCCCGACCGGCCGCGACCGCGATGGTCGTGCTGGGCTATCCGGACATGCCGGCCGCCGCGGACGCCGTGCCGCTGCTGTTCCCGCACGCTCCGCTGGCGGTGGAGGGCATGGACGCGCGCCTGGTCGACATCGTGCGCCGGCACCGGGGACCGCGGGCCGTACCGGAGCTTCCCGCCGGCACCGGCTGGCTGTTCGTCGAGGTCGGTGGGGCGAGCCCGGCGGAGACGCTCGCGGCCGGCCGGGCGTTGGCGGCCGCCGCGGGCACGAGGGCCACCCGGGTGCTGCCCACCGGCCCGCAGACCCGCGCCCTCTGGCGGATCCGCGAGGACGGCGCGGGTCTCGCCGGGCGGACCGCGGCGGGGGAACCGGCCTGGCCCGGCTGGGAGGACGCGGCCGTGCCGCCGCAGCGCCTGGGGGCCTACCTGCGTGACTTCGAGGACCTGCTGCGTGCGCACCGGATCGACGGGGTGCCGTACGGACACTTCGGGGACGGCTGCGTGCACATCCGGCTTGATCTACCGTTGGCGGACGCCCCGGGGCGCCTGCGCCCGTTCCTGACCGAGGCCGCCGACCTGGTCGCCTCCTACGGCGGCTCGATATCCGGTGAGCACGGGGACGGCCGGGCCCGCGGTGAGCTGCTGGCCAGGATGTACTCGCCGGCCGCGCTCGGCGTCTTCGCCGGTTTCAAGGCCCTGTTCGATCCAGACGATCTTCTCAATCCGGGTGTGCTGGTCCGGCCGAGGCCGATCGACGCCGACCTGCGCCTGCCGGCGGCTCGCCCGCTGCCCGCTAGCGGCGGATTCGCCTTCACCGCCGACGCGGGGGAGTTCGGGCGGGCCGTCCACCGCTGCGTCGGGCTGGGCACCTGCCGGGCCGACACGCCGGCGGCCGGCGGCTTCATGTGCCCGTCGTACCTCGCGACGCGCGACGAGAAGGATTCCACCCGCGGCCGGGCCAGGGTGCTGCAGGAGATGGCGAACGGCTCGCTGGTCCGCGGAGGTGCCGGGGGCGCCCGGGCCCCGGAGGTGGCCGAGGTGCTCGACCTGTGCCTGTCGTGCAAGGCGTGCGCGCGCGACTGCGCGGCCGGGGTGGACATGGCGACGTACAAGTCCGAGGTGCTGTTCCGCGCCTACCGGCATCGGCTCCGGCCGGTCAGCCATTACGTGCTCGGCTGGTTGCCCCGCTGGGCCCGGGTCGCCGGGCGGGCGCCACGCCTGGTCAACGCGGTGCTGGCCGGACCGGCGGTGCGACGGCTGCTGCTGCGGGTGGGGGGCATGGACGTGCGCCGCGAGGTGCCGGCCTTCGCCAGGCAACCGTTCAGCCGCTGGTGGCGCGAGCACGGCGGCCCGGACCGGGGAAACGGGTACCTGGCTGATGGGCGGCCGGCTGACAGGCAAGCGGCCGACGGGCAAGCGGCCGACGGGCAAGCGGCTGACGGGCAAACGGCTGACGGGCAAGCGGCCCACAGACGCGAGGCCCACAGCCGGGAGGTGGTGCTGTGGATCGACACGTTCACGGAGGCCTTCTCCCCCGAGGTCGGCCGAGCCGCCGTGGCAGTGCTGGCGGACGCCGGCTACCGGGTGATCGTGCCACCGGGCCCCGCGTGCTGTGGTCTCACCTGGATCACCACCGGCCAGCTCGACGGCGCGCGCCGCCGGTTGCGGGCGACCGTTGACCGCCTCGCGCCGTACGCCCGGGCCGGGACGCCGATCGTCGGTCTGGAACCGTCCTGCACGGCGGTGCTGCGCGGCGACCTCGTCGAGCTGCTCGCGGGCGACCCCGCCGCCGCGCTGGTCGCCGGTGCGGTGCGTACCCTCGCCGAGCTGCTCGGCGACACCGTCGGCTGGACTCCGCCGCGCCTCGACGGGGTGCGCGTCCTCGCCCAGCCGCACTGCCACCAGCACGCGGTCATGGGATTCGCCGCCGACCGCGGCCTGCTGGCGGTGGCCGGCGCGGACGTCACCGTCCTCGCCGGGTGCTGCGGCCTGGCCGGCAACTTCGGCATGGAGGCCGGGCACTACGACGTGTCGATGGCGATCGCCGCCCGCACCCTGGGCCCGGCGATCGCCTCGGCTCCCGCGGGCACCGTGCTGCTCGCCGACGGATTCTCCTGCCGGGCCCAGGCCGAACACGTCGCCGCCCGGCGCGGGCGGCATCTCGCCGAGCTGCTCGCCGAGCATCTCGCCGGGCTCAGATCTCCACGGTGAAGACCGTCGCCGGCAGGCCGCCACCGTCGGCGACCGCGGACGGGCCGGCCGGGTTGCCGGCCAGCTCCCCCCGGGGAACGGCGAGCACGACGACGGGGTGGTTACGGGCGAGCTTCGCGACCAGTGGCCGGAGCCGGGCGACCTCCACCCGGGTGTGGCCGACCTGCACGACTCCCGTCATCCCGCCATCGAGGCGGACGAATCCGTCGGGAACGTGCGACCCGGTGTGCAGGGCGGCCTCGTTCTCGTGCCGCCACTGTCGCTCGCTGATCCAGGCCAGCACCCGCGACCCGCCCACCCCGGCGTTCTCGATCCGCAGCCGGGCGCGGGCGACCATGGCGTGGCGCACGGCCCCCGCCGCGCTCGTCGCCGCCCCGTCGGATTCCAGCTCCATCGAACTGACCAGCCGGGTGCCCTCGGCGGTGAGCCGTACGAGCCGGCCCTGGCCGGCGAGTACGGGATCGGCGGAGGCGACTCCGGCGTTCTCCCAGCGCTTCACGACGGCGCGAGCCGCGTTCTTGGAGATCGGGTGTTCCGGGCCGAGAATCTCCGAGATGTCCGACTCGAAGGCGGCTCGCATGTCGAAGATCCATTCGAGGGCGTGGAGATCCCGTTGGTTGAGGCGAACGTGCCCCCTGTCCGCTCTGCTCTTGCGAGGCTGGTCTGACACCGTGCTCCCTGGGGTTTATGGCTGGGAAGTCTATGGGCGCGGGGTTCTGCGGTCGTGATTGTCGTCAACCCGGCCGGGGTGGTTCCACGTGTTGTCGCGATGTGCCGCTCCGTGGGGCCGGGACTTGTGGCCCTATGCGGGGATGTTGATCGGTGAGTTCTGAATTATAGGGCCGGGCGGTACCGGTCAACCGGGTTGCCCGGAAGTGTCGGGAAGCGTGCCGGTGGAGTGCGGTGTGGCACGGGCGCACCCGGCTTAGCGGGGAGACCGTGTCTCGGAGTGTTCCTGGTGGTCACCCGCCCCCGTCCGCCGACGGCCTGCGGTAATTTTTCGCCCGGCCTTATGACCGTAGGGCCCGGATCGGGCATGGGGTGCCGGTAGATGGCTCGATCCGGGACTTCTCTTATTCTGCTGCCTCTGGGGGAAATTCGTTATGATCACCACAGGAATGTGGCCGTGTGAATGTTGCACTGTATTGTCCGGAATTCGACGGATCGGGATTATCTCGGCACTGACCCGCGTTTCGCGGGTCAGTGGCCCCGGGGGGACCCGATGACCTCGACCGGGCAGGGGGGTAGGACCGATCAAGCAAGTAGGACCGATCGGGGGAGCCGGATCGAGCAGGGGAGTGGGGCCGATCGGGGGAGCCGGACTGGGCCGGAGGGCGGACCGGACGACCGCACGGGCCTGCTCCGCCTGCCCGTTCTGCCGCATCCCCGCCCCCCGCTGGAGCGTCCCGAGCGGACGGGCGGTTCGGCCGCGGAACCGGTCGGTCCCCGGGTGGACGTCGGGCCACAGGTGTCGGTCGTGATACCCACCCGCAACGAGGCGCACAACGTCGAACCGCTGCTGCGGCGCCTCGACGATGCGCTGCACGGCCTGTTCGGAGAAGTGATCTTTGTTGACGACTCCGACGACGGAACACCCGAGGTCATCGCGCGCGTCCGCCCCTCGATGCGGTTACCGGTACGGGTGCACCATCGGACCCCGGCCCAGCGGGTCGGCGGGCTGGGGGGCGCGGTCAGCGAGGGCTTCGCGCTCTGTGCCGCACCCTATGCGGTGATCATCGATGGGGACCTCCAGCATCCGCCGGAGACCATCCCGGCGCTGCTCGGCACCGCCGTGGAACATGCCGCCGACGTGGTGATCGGCAGCCGGTACGTGTCCGGCGGCAGCGCATCGGGGCTCGCTGGAAGCATGCGGCACCTGGTCTCGACGGGGTCCAACCGGTTGTGCCGGTGGGTCTTCCCCCGTCGGCTGCGCGGCGTCTCGGACGTGATGAGCGGCTTCTTCCTGGTGCGGGTTGCCGTCGTGGACCGGGCCGGCCTGCGACCGGACGGCTACAAGATCCTGCTGGAGCTGCTCGTCGCGTCCGGACGGCTGCGCGTCCGCGAGATCGGGTACGCCTTCGCCGAGCGGCACGCCGGGACCTCCAACGCCTCGCTGACCGAAGGCGCCCGCTTCGCCCGGCGGCTGTTCGCGTTGCGGGTTCCGAAGCCCGCGCGCTTCGCCCTGGTCGGGGCGTCCGGGACGGTGCCGAACCTGCTTGGCACCGCCGTGCTTCACCACGTCGGCCTGCACTACCTGGCCGCGGCGATCGTCGCGACCCAGATCGCCATCGGCTGGAACTTCCTCGGCTGCGAGCTCCTGGTCTGGGACCGGGAGACGGGTTCCCGGCTGCGTCGCTATCCGGCGTTCGCGCTCATCAACAACCTCGATCTGGTCATCCGGCTGCCACTGCTCGCGGTGCTGGTCGGGCGATGGCATCTCGGCGTCGGCATCTCGACCCTGATGTCCCTGGCCGCCGCGGTGATCGTCCGATACCTGGTGGTGGATCGGCTGGTGTACCGGCGACGGGCGGTGCCTGAGCGGGCGGTGCCTGAGCGGGCGGTGCCCGAGCGGGCGGCGTCGCCGTCGCGCGGAAGGCCGTCGGAGGACGGGGTGCCCGGTGCGGTTTCGTAGCCCACCCGCCGGTGACGGCGTACGCCTCGGCGCCGGCGGGGTCCTCATCCGGCTGTTCTGTTCCGGGCATGCGCAGCTCCCCGACGGGCGGATCCTGCTTGCCGGCGGCACCTTGGCGTATTCCACGCCAACGACGAACTACAAGGGAATGGCGAGGAGCTAATTCGCCGATACCACGGTCGCCGAGTACGTGGCCGACCTCCCGAAGCTCGTCGCGGCGAACTGACCCTCCATCCAGACCGGGGACCGGACCCGCCGCGGTGTCGCCCGCCCGCGGTGCTCCGTGCCCATCCCCTTCAGGCAGGTACAGGTGACATCCGATTCTGATTCCGATTCCGAAGTCCCGAGTGCGCGGGCGCTCCCCCGCGGTGCGCGTCGGCAGGCCCGTGCGCACCGAGCTCCCCGCGTGCCCCGACGCTCACCTCGGCCGTGGATCGCAGTGGCCGCGAGGTGGGGGGCCGCGAGG